>NZ_JAXRUT010000007.1:0-214819 GCF_035156405.1 Algoriphagus aurantiacus
GGAGACTTGCACCAAGTAAGCAAACCCGTGACCTTTGTGTTCGAGGTTAGAATGAAATAATCAAAACGATTTAATTACCCAAAGTGGCTTATTGATAAAATAGGTCATTTTTTTTGAGAGACTTTTCGAGAAAATTTGATCAAAGAAGGATTTCTTTTCACTAAGAGTAACTAAGATATCACCCTTGGCTGTCTGTAAATAATTCTCCAGCCCTAGCGCAATATCATCACGGAAGGATTTCAGTACAAAATTTACTTTATCATATTTAATGAAAGGCTCTATCTCCTCTATCATAGTCATGTGCAATGATTTATCCAAGGCCTTGTGCGTATTACTTACATGAACGACATCAATTTCAGAATCAAAAAACTTAGCTATTTCCACTATTTTCTGAATAGCAATTTTATCCTCTTCTAAGTAATCACTTGCATAGACAAGCTTACGGGGTGCTTTGAAATAAACTTTTCGGGGTACGACAAAAATATCCCGATCTGACTGCTCAACAATTCTACTGGCACGAGAACCTATAATATTTTCCCGGAAATCATTTACTCCCTCAGTTCCTACTACTATCAGACCTGCACCGATTTCAGAAGCGAATCCTAATGTCTCTTTCACGATACCCCCTTCTCTCACGGTAGAAGTACAACTAATCAACCCATTCTTTATTCCTTCCTTGCTAACAGCACTTTGCAAATTTTGAAGCTTTTCAAGCACAAAGTCCATTTGATACTTTCCGCTGGTATCTCTGGGAGACAGTTTTTCATAATCCTCTCGATTGAGCACATGAAACAGAATAAGATCCGCCTTATACTTTTCGCCCAATCTAGTTGCATACTCTATTGCATTCAATGAGCATTCAGAAAAATCAGTAGGGCACAATATTTTAAAAGTTTGTTCCATATTATATGGCATCAGTAACCTCTTGTTCGATTTACAACGTTAATCAATTCTCTGTTTTCCCGAATCCGCTTGATATTTTCTATTACTTGTGGAGCTGCAGCTTGAGGATTCGTCACACTAGCTATGTGGGGGGTCATTGTTATTTCCCCATTCTCCCAAAAAGGATGGTCTTTCGGCAAAGGCTCTTCCCTGTATACATCCAGCATAGCTCCGGAAAGTTGACCATTTTCCAAAGCCTTACTCAAATCATCTTCTACCAAATGCTTGCCCCTAGCGACATTGATGAGATAGGTATTAATATTACATTTTTCAAACAGTTCAGTATTTAAAATATTTTCTGTGTCAGGAGTAAGTGGAAGTAAGCAGATTAAAACATTCACCTCCTTTAGAAACTCTTCTAATTTGTCCTTAGTATAATATGGGTATTCAAAATCTTGTTTTTCTGAAAAGCCAAAACCAACCACAGGAAACCCTAGGTAATTTAACTTGTCCATCACATCTTTTCCCAAAGCACCTACCCCCATCACTCCCACTGTTACATCCAATTCTGGACTACTCATGTCCCAGATTTTGCGAGTTTGGTTTACTTGATATCGAGGTGTTTGTCTATGAAAATTCAACACTGCCATCACTACATAATTGGTCATGGAAAAAGTGAGCTTTTCATCCACTATTCTCACGATTGGTATGGATGAAGGAATCGACTTATCCCGCAAAATATGATCAACTCCTGCACCCATTGAACTAATTAATTTTAGATTTGGGAAGTCTGAAAGAATTCCTTCCGGATGTTGCCATAAAAAGACAAACTCTACTTTTTCTGGCTCTGTTATCTCAGGGTATACTTCAATAGTAAGCTCAGGAGCCAGAGCCTTAAATTCTTTAATCCAAACGTCCGGTTTCTTGCCGGGACAAATAATAGCTAAACTCATAAAGTTCTATACGGTAGATATTGATTGAGGATGAAAAACAACAAGAAACGTTCTACTCCATGAAAAAAAATGAGCATTGCACTTTACAATATTGCCTTAAAAAGCATCAAATTGCAGCTCTTTTCGAAACATGCTATTAAATTTTACGCTTAAGTATCTATAATCCAAATTATAACTTCAATTTCAATGAAACAAAAAATTGCCTTCACTTTAGCCTTTTTGCT
Organism: Algoriphagus aurantiacus; assembly: GCF_035156405.1. Classification (NCBI taxonomy): domain Bacteria; kingdom Pseudomonadati; phylum Bacteroidota; class Cytophagia; order Cytophagales; family Cyclobacteriaceae; genus Algoriphagus; species Algoriphagus aurantiacus. Next base: position 2,060 of record NZ_JAXRUT010000007.1, read on the forward strand.
GTGTAGCATAATTTCTATTGCACAACAGATTCAAATGCCTCAGGCATCTCCATCGGCTAGGATCGCCCAGAAAGTAGGTTTAACAGATGTTACTGTAGATTACAGCAGACCAAGCACCAAGGACAGAAAGATTTTTGGAGAACTGGTTCCTTACGGACAAGTATGGAGAACTGGTGCAAATGGAGCTACCGTTCTTTCTTTTTCTACAGATGTACTGATCGATGGCAAGACTATTCCTGCCGGTCAATATGCTCTTTACGCTATTCCAGGTAAATCCGAATGGACAATGATCCTATCCAAAAATACCAAGCTTTGGGGAGCTATCGGTTACGATCAAAGCGAAGATATACTACGATTTAAAGTACAGCCGGCAAAACTTAGCAAGAAGAGCGAAACTTTTGAAATCAGCTTTGCTAATATGACGGATACAGGTTCTGACATTTCATTGAAATGGGAAAAAACAAAAGTTGATTTTAGAATAGAAACTGAAGTAGATCCGTTGGTAATGGCTCAGATAAAAGAATACGTTATCGATGGTGACAGTGCAGATCCAAGCTTACTATATTCTGCAGCAAGCTATTATTACACAAATAGCAAGGATCTAAACCAAGCTTATAACTGGATAAACGAGTCTGTGGAAGAAGATCCAAAATATTGGACAATGCACCTCAAGGCAAAGATAGCTGCAGCATTAGGCAAAAAGACCGAGGCAGTAGAAACTGCTGAAGAGGCAATTGACTTGGCTGAGGAAGCTGGAAATCCAGATTATGTGGGATTAAATGAAAGACTAATCAAGTCCTTGAAATAATAATTTTGAATTTCAAAAATTTGCAACAAACTGAAAGTAGAAATATAATAAGAGAAGCCTCCTGATTTGGGAGGCTTCTCTTGTTTAGGATTGACTAGGAATTTTTAGGTGGAATCACCAACTGAATCAAAGCAGCAAAAAGCATTACGGCTAAGCATCCGATAGGATTATACCATAAGAACCCTATATCCCAAAGATTGCCATCCATTACATCTCCATTGTTGAAATGCACAAATAAAACCAGCGCCTGGGACAACAATGCACCTATAAAAACTGCTTGGCCTTTTACCCACTTCATAAAGAAAGCCACTAAGAATATCCCAAGAATAGTACCGTAAAATAGCGAACCCAACAAATTAACTGCCTGAATCAAATTTTCAAATAATGAGGCATACGTAGCAAAAAGAATTGCTCCTAGACCCCAAAAAGCTGTAAACAACTTGGATGATCTCAGGTAATGCTTGTCGCTAGCTTCTTTCTTGATCGAACGCTTATACAAATCAACGGTGGTGGTAGACCCTAATGCATTCAATTCAGAAGCTGTAGATGACATGGCCGCTGAGAAGATCACTGCGAAGAGCAATCCTATAATACCCTTCGGAAGATGATCCATCACAAATCGCATAAATACATAATCCGTATCCCTAGTCTCTGCCACCGGATCATTGGTTACAATTAATTCTTTTACCTCTTCCCGAATAGCTTTCTGCTCAATTTTTAAGCTAGATAGCTTCTCACGAATTTCAGTTTCCCGGCCTTGATCTTCCTGATCTATTGCATCGAGCATTTCCAGATAGGAAGTTTTACTTAGCTCAAAATTCTCTGCGTATTCCGCTTCCAATCCTTCAAACTCACCTGCATATTCGCTCTGGCGAAGTTTGTCGGTTTGTACTTTGTTGAAAACTACCGGTGGTAGGAAAAATTGGTAAAACACAAAAACCATCACACCAATGAAGAGAATAATAAACTGCATTGGAATCTTCAAAAAACCATTCATGATCAATCCCATCCGGCTTTGGGATAGTGTCTGACCAGAAAGGTAGCGCTGCACCTGACTTTGATCCGTACCAAAATATGAAAGGAAAAGAAATACGGCTGCTGTCATTCCTGACCATATATTGTATCGATCTGAAACATCAAATTCAAAGTTGATCATTTCCAGTTTATCCATCTTACCTGCGACATGCATGGCTTCTTGAAAGGAAATAGGAAGCATTTGAATAACAATAATTCCTGCCAAAATCATCCCTCCCATCATCACAGCCATTTGCTGCTTTTGAGTGATAGACACAGCTTCCGTCCCTCCGGAGACGGTATAGAGAATAACCACCGACCCAATCAGAATATTTGTAAATGTCAGATTCCAGCCAAGAAGTGTGGATAGAATAATTGCCGGGGCATAGATGGTGATCCCAGCGGCCAAACCTCTCTGTAAAATAAAAAGCAGCGCAGCAAGTGTTCTTGTTTTTAGATCAAAGCGATTTTCTAAAAACTCGTAGGCTGTGTAAACTTTCAGCCGGTAATAAATCGGAATAAAAACCACTGAGATAACAATCATCGCCAGCGGCAATCCAAAGTAAAACTGAATGAACCCCATCCCATCCTCATAAGCCTGCCCTGGCGTGCTCAAGAAAGTGATAGCTGAAGCTTGAGTTGCCATTATAGACAATCCTATGGACCACCAGTTCATTGAATTTTTGCCGCGCAGATAGGAATCCAGACTCTTTGGCCCGTAAGTTTTATAAATTCCGTAAGTCGCTATGAGCGCCAAAGTGCCAAAGAGAACTACCCAATCTAAAGTACTCATGCGTATGCTACTTTAAGCCAGTAAAATAAGGCTATTAGCAAAAATAGACATACAATCAATCCTGCATAAAGGTATTTCCAACGTATAGGTTTTTCTTCCAAAACTATTGCTCGATCAAGTTGATGAATAATTTAGTAGCTCCAGGAACACCAGCAGGTAGCTCTCTAAAGAATGATATACCTGTATAAATGTATGTTCCTTTACCATATTTCGCATAGATCAACGATCCATTAAGCGGATCTTCATTCGGGTCTTGGAAAGTAATAGGGGTAGAGTATTCTGGAGCAATATCAGACTCAAAATACAATCCTCTTTCCTGAATCCAACCATCAAAATCGGCTGTTGTTATCTTATTTGGCCCTGCCAAAATCGGATGGTTCCAATCGGCTGTAAATGGGGAATCTTCCACAGTCACTCGGTCTCTACTAATAGCAAAAGGATAGGGTCCAAGATTGTCGATAAGAAGCGGTCTGCTCACGTTGTATTGCACGACCACAGTACCTCCGTTTTCTACATACGCCATTAAGTTTTGTTGGTTGGCGGCAAGATCAAAATTGGTATTGTATGCCCTGATTCCCACTACGATGCTTTTGTATTGAGACAGGTTTGTCAAAGAATAATCAGTGAGTTCGGTCACTTGGTAACCTAGAGATGAAAGTACAGCTGGCACATCATCCCCTGCTCCCATGATATATCCGATTTTAGCTCCAGACACCTTCCAGTCTTCTTGGATCAAATTCATGGCTGCCGGAGAAAAATAAGTCAAGTTCGGAATATGCTTATAGGGTATTCTATGAGTCACTTGATCAAAAGTTTCTCCGTCTGAAGTGGCAAATTGTGCAACCGCTTCTCTCTTTTCATTCTTATCCAATTTGAAAGAAACGCTGTAAGTTTTTTTCTTTTGACTACTATTTTCTTCTACACCCAAAATTTCAAATTCAGACTTTTGAAGATTTCTAAATGACAACTCGCCGTCTTTCAATTCACCATTGAAATTGACAGTGACTGTGACAACTGGGTTTACTCCTGAAATCAAAAACACATTTTGATCCGATACTTTCAAGTCAATTTCTGGCACAATCGTAAATGGCTGCTTTACTTCGCCATCCACCTGATCATTGTATTTATATTCTAGAGGAATTGTCGTTTTGAATTCCTTTCCGTTGATTTTAAAAGTCAAGTCACCCCCAACTTTCATGTCATTGAATGGCCTGCCTATCATTTGCTGATCCCTCACATCGTAAAGGGCACCCATTACCGGGTTTACGAGCCAATAGGGTTGTGACAAGGGGGTAGTTTCAGCGATCTGGAATTCGACAGGAATCTGTTCTGGCTCGTTATTGGCAACTACCTTTTTCTCCAGAGAATAGTAAGTATCATAAAGCTGCAATGAAATGTCCGTAAGCATAACAGCAGATGGATTATTGACCACAAGATTTGCTTTGATCTCTTCACCTGCATAACCTAGCTCTTGACTAGTAACAAACTCCATTTTCAGTCCCAATAGTTTAAAGATCAGTTGGTCCATCTTCTGGGCTTTTTCACGAATCCAGGAAGTTTTTGAGCCATGCTCCATAAGTTTATCTCGAATTTGCATCAACGACTTTAGGTTGATGACAGGATCTTTAAAGTTGAATTTCTCAATGGCACTTTGAAGCATAGCCTCTATTTCCTTTCCACCCTCTACTTCCACCCAGCGATCAGGTATTCCCTCAAAAGCTGAATTTTCAAAAGGCTCTCCTTTGATAAATTGCAAATGATCTTCAGTGGCTCCTGTTCTAGCTGTTGCCCCAAAACCCTGTGATTTATGCATGGTACGGCTATTGGCGGCTATTTGGCTGTAAGACTGCCCTAGCAAACTATTGAAATCTCCTGTTTGAATCACAGCATACTTTTCATCTTCCAATGGCTTGAATTCACCTCCGAAATTGTATGAGTTCCAAAAGATTCTCCTAGTCTGCCAAGTCTGTACGTATTTCAATTGTTCAGGAAATACTTTTGGATCCGCAGCCAAGTCAAATGCTTCCTCAGCCAAAATCGCTGATGTGGTATGATGTCCATGATTGCCTCCAGGTATAGTATTGAATCGAGTAATGATTATATCTGGCCTAAAATTTCTTACCACCCATACCACATCAGAAAGAACCTTTTGCTTATCCCAATTTTGCAGGGTTTCATCGGGATTCTTAGAATAGCCAAAGTCCATTGCTCGGGTAAAAAACTGTCTTCCACCGTCGGTCTCACGAGCGCGAAGCAATTCCTGCGTTCGGATCTGACCAAGTTCAATACCTAGTTCCTTTCCTATTAAATTCTGACCTCCATCACCACGTGTTAGACTCAAGTAAGCCACTTGCATATGCTCACCATTGCCAAGAGCTGCAATTAGCTGCGTATTTTCATCATCAGGATGCGCAGCTATGTAAAGGACTCTTTTGGTTTCCTTAATCTGAAGTAGCTGATGATATATCTCGGAGGAAGAGAGTGATTGTGAGACACAAATCAAACTGTTTAGCATAAGGAAAAGAAATGCTAAACATCTGAGCAGAATAAGCTTGGTCATAAATGGGGGTAATTTATGCCTACAAGCTAGAATAAGCCCAATAGAAATAAAAACAATTTGTGATTAAAGGAAGAAGAACTGGTTAAGGATTAACGATTTTTCTCACTTTGCCTGGAATGGTGTATCCTAAAGTAAACTCAAAAATGTCAGCCTTTGCCTTGTGCGCTTTAATCTGCACCCCCACAAACACATTATTGTTCATGCTATAGCGAACACCAATTCGTTCATAGAAACTAGAGGTTTCCTGATTATAATCGGCTTTACTCAGGTAAACTCCGAATGCTATGGGCATATATAATTTTTCGGTCAATTTCCATTCCCATGAGCCCACCACTGCAAAAGAATTGACATCTGTAAAAGTTATATTTTCGTCAGGATATCGATCTTTAGCTCCTGCTCCATAATACCAATCTACACCTAGCCCACCCCTGTATTTATGAGAAATCTCCCAGAGATAATTAACGCCTAACCCTCCCCTGAAATAGGTTTTTTCGTCTATATCATAGCTTTTAAGTCCAGTGTAAGCTGCAATGTTCCAAAAGCCTCTTTTCTCTAAAGGTGGGGAATCTGGTTTAGCCCCAGGATTGAATTTCTCCTTATCAAGGTTCATTCGAAGACCAATAGCTAAAGGGATAAAATTGATTCCTGAATTGGGCTTTTTGATGGAGCCATTGGAATAATGTTTGGTACCTATTGAAGTGAATACTCCTATTGACTTTGAAATTTGATAAGCTGCTTTCACTCCGAAATGAATGTGTGCATTGACTGCAGTACCCACAAATCCATTAAGTGGATTGGTTTCTGCATCGTAAGGGTTCATATTGAAACCAACTCCGATTTGAGCATAATAGCTGAAATTGAGTTTCCTATCAAAATTAATCTTACCAAAAGGAAACTCCCCAAATCCGTAGATTCCCATGGGCCTTCCAATTTCTTCGTAATAATTAACGGCAGTAGTAAAGCCTAATCCGTAACTCGGATATCTATTGAGATAATTGTAGTAGGTGTTTTTGCTGCTTCTCCAGCCAAATCTAACATCGACTCCGCTATAGTCTATGATGTCAATAAGTTCATTAGCCCAATCCTTATTGTTTCCAATAACAGGGCCTTGATCGTAAGACACCTCAATGAATTTTTTAGATTGTGCCTCTACTTGATAAGATAGTAGTACAAAAAATATAAAAGCTAAAATCGGCACTATTTTCAATCGCATCACCACTAGGAATTTCCGAAGGCAAAGATAAAAATATTGTAAAAACCAGACTATCGGTTTTGAAATTCTATTACGCCTGGATATTTGATGTGACATTCTTGGAATAGGTAGAAAAATTATAAAAAAAGAGCCTCTGAATTGAATTCAGAGGCTCCATCTATATATTTGGCCTATTAATTATCCGATTCGAGCCAGTTAGCACCTTTTAATTCGATTAACATTTTATTATACTTTCCTGCTTCCTCAGCATTTTTCAATCTAGTATGTACTTGATAAAGAATTGCCATAATATCAGTGTTTTCAGGTCTGATTTCTAATGCTTTTTCAAAGTAAGGTATGGCTTGTTTATAGTAGCCATTTGACTCTTCCGTCATTGATTGTGATTTAGCTTCCCACTCTTCGTCCGACAGAGCACCTAGTTCAACAACGATTTCTCTGGATTTCTCCAATAGAAGTGCTCCTGTATAGTAGTTACCATCGTAGAATTCAGGATCAGCAACAACAGACTTTTTGTAGTCTTCTAAAGCACCATCTATATCGCCAGCTTGCTCCTTGAGGTAGCCTGATCTCAATAGGATTCCAGCATTATTGGGGTCATTTTTTAAAGCTTCCTGGATAGATGCCATCGCCTCATCCATTTTGTTCAATTGAAGTAACAATTGGATTTCATATTCAGCAAGTATTTTGTCATCAGGGTAATCTTCTCTACCTGCCATAATGATATCGTACGCCGCTTCAGGATTTGCATCTTCACCACTTAGAATCTGAACCATTAAGTAGTAAACAGTCAATTTATTGTACTCTTCTACTTCAAGCAAGTATCCGAAATGCTTCTTTGCTTCATCGAATTTACCTAATTCTTGTGCTATGAAACCAGCATTGTAATGGACTGTAGTATCAGTAAGGTCTATTTCTCCTGCCAAATCAAAGAATTCGTAAGCCATTTCTTGATCTTCTGCATTATACCTTTCTAATGCTTTATCAAAAGCTAGATTCTTCAGTGTAAAGATAGAATAAGGTCTAAGGTTATTAGGAACGCCAGGCATATCCTCAGTATAAATCTCCTCGCCTACACCATCTTCTTTATTACTTCCTGCCATTTCAAAAGCTTTGTTGTAAGTAGTCAATGCAGCATGCCCTGTTTCCACAGTGGAAGCTGTATTAGAAGAGTCAGAACCAAACATCTTGGTTTCAATTTGGGCTTTTAAAAGATAAGTGGCTGGATCACTTCCAGTTTCTGGATCAGAACTGGCAGCTTCTACGTCAGCCAAGGCAGTGGTTAAATCTCCAGACTTGAAGTTCTTCTCTGCAGAACGAACCACTTTTTTTTGTCCAAAAGCCAGGGTCGTTGCACCGATCAAGGCCATTGATAGAATTAGCTTCTTCATTTTAGCGTATTTTTCGTGTTTGGTTGGTTAATCGTTAATTTCATTTGATTCATCCGAAGAGTCGTCAGTTTCGTCCGTTGGAGATTCATCAGTAGCTATTTCAGGATTTTGATTTTCATCTGAAACTACTATTGCTTCTTCGATCGCTTCTACTTCTTCTTTTGATATTTTTTCAACAGAGGAAATCTCGTCATTTTCTCCGATTTTTATCAATCTTACTCCTTGAGTAGCTCTTCCCATGACGCGAAGTCCATCCACAGAAATACGAATGGTGATTCCAGATCTGTTGATGATCATCAAATCATCTGTTTCTACTACTTCTTTAATTGCAACTAGTGCACCGGTTTTCTCAGTTACATTCATTGCTTTCACTCCTTTGCCTCCACGATTGGTGATTCTGTATTCGTCTAGACTAGAGCGCTTACCGTAACCTTTTTCGGAAACTACCAGTAACGTTGCATTCTCCTCAGATGCACATACCATGCCAATCACATAATCATTATCATCATTTAATCTGATAGCTCTCACTCCCGTAGCTGTTCGACCCATTGGTCTTACTGCTGATTCGTTGAAGTGAATTGCTCTACCGGATTTAGCTGCGATCACAATGTGCTGACTACCATTAGTCATCTCTACATTGACTAATTGATCATCCTCACGGATATTCAATGCAATGATACCATTGGTTCTAGGACGGCTATATTGTTCAAGCGTGGTCTTCTTGATCACCCCTTGCTTAGTCACCATCACTAGGAAGTGATTGTTAAGGTAATCTTGATCATTCAAATCAACAACCTGAATGATAGAACGGATCTTATCATCCTGTTCGATGCTTATCAAGTTCTGAATTGGTCTTCCTTTAGACGTCTTTGATCCTTCTGGAATAGCATAGGTTTTCAACCAGAATAATTTCCCTTTATCAGTAAAGATCAATAGGTAGTTATGCGTTGATGCCGTAAATAAGTACTCCGTGAAATCATCTTGCTTGGTACTTACACCACGCGATCCTACCCCACCTCTACCCTGAGTTCTATATTCCGTAAGCGCCGTGCGCTTCACATAACCTTCATGAGAAACAGTGATAATGACTTCCTCATTTGGAATCATATCTTCATAACTGAAATCTTCTGCATTATGCTCGATCTCAGTTCTGCGGTCATCAGCATAGCGAGTTCTCATTTCTGAAAGCTCTTCCTTGATGATTTCCATTCTTTTCTCTTCGTTGCCAAGTATTTCTTTGAGTTCCTCGATCAAGGCCATTATTTCTTCGTACTCCTTGATAATCTTGTCTCGCTCCATTCCAGTCAATCGCTGTAATCTCATATCGAGAATAGCTCTTGCCTGAATTTCACTTAATTCAAACCTCTCCATCAAACCATTTCTAGCGGTCTCCGGATCAGCAGAACTTCTAATCAAAGAAATCACCTCATCTAAATGATCTAATGCGATCAAATAGCCCTGTAGGATATGCGCTCTCTTTTCTGCTTCTCTTAATTCATACTCCGTTCTGCGAATCACTACCTCATGGCGGTGATTGACATAATGAACGATCATATCCTTCAGATTCAGCGTATGCGGTCTGCCTTTCACTAAGGCAACATTATTCACTGAGAATGAAGTTTGAAGCTGTGTATGCTTATAAAGATTATTAAGGACTACGCTGGATATTGCGTCACGCTTCAATTCATAAACAATCCGCATTCCTGAGCGGTCAGACTCATCACGAATCGCAGAAATTCCATCAATTTTCTTTTCATTGATCAACGCGGCAGTTTTCTCTACCATGCTGGCCTTGTTCACCATATATGGAATCTCGGTGATGATAATCATCTCCTTGCTACCACCATCTTTGATCTCTACATTGGCTTTACCACGCATTACAACTCTACCACGGCCAGTTTCAAAGGCAGCTTTCACTCCATTGTATCCGTAGATTATACCTCCAGTCGGAAAATCCGGTGCAATGATATGCTCCATCAATTCGGCTATGGTAATCTCGTTATTGTCAATGTATGCGACAATCCCGTCAATAACTTCACCTAAATTGTGAGGTGCCATATTAGTCGCCATACCTACTGCGATACCCGAAGCGCCATTCAATAGCAGCGCGGGAACTTTAGCAGGCAAAACAATCGGCTCCTTCAGGGAGTCATCAAAGTTGAATTGAAAATCAACTGTCTCCTTATTGATATCCACCAAAAGCTCTTCAGCAATACGCTTCAGTCTGGCTTCGGTATAACGCATCGCTGCGGGATTATCTCCATCCACAGAACCGAAGTTACCCTGACCATCCACCATAGGATATCGCAAAGACCAAGGTTGTGCCATACGAACCATCGTTTCGTACACAGCTGAATCACCATGTGGGTGATACTTACCGAGTACCTCACCGACAATTCTGGCAGATTTCTTATAAGGTTTGTTATGTAATACTCCCAGTTCCTGCATCCCAAAAAGGATTCTGCGGTGTACTGGTTTCAGTCCGTCACGGACATCAGGAAGCGCTCTTGAAACAATAACCGACATCGAATAATCGATGTAGGCACCACGCATTTCCTCTTCAATATTAATGGGTATGATGTTCTCGTTTTCTCCTTGAGCCATATAATGCTATTCACGGGGTCGATTAAGGCTGCAAGATAGTAAAAACAGACTGGTTTTGAAAAGAGATTACAAACACCAATAAGGATAATCAGGACTTTAGTACCACTGCCCTACCTTCCTGTCTTGAAAATTGAAAATCCCGCTTCCTCTATACTCAATTCCATTGTGCATATGCTTCATCACTACACCACATCCAACGATTTTGCAACGCTTTGTTCCAGGAAACCGAACAGCAAGCCCCACTTGCATAGCATATACTTTTTGATCCAGCTCCTGAAATTCAGAAAAATCAGAAGCCGCATAGGTGAAACTACGGAAATCAGCTCCTCCTTTGACAAACATCTTGGTGTAATCAGAGAAATCACGCTCTATTCTCAAACCTAAACCGTAATAATTTTTATCAGACACAGCTAGTCTTGGCACATAGGGATCTGGTCCATCATCTAGGGCTGCGTCATAAGCCTTTTTAAGATTCAGTTTACCAAACTCCGCTTCAAAAATAAATCGCCAAGGATAATTCTGACGAGCTCGCTGTCTTAATTCTGACTGCATGTAAAGATTAGAAGAAGAATAATTTCTATATCTCCAGTTGAGAAATGAGCGTCTTCTATTAGCATCGTAAAGCACCAAACCAACCGTACCGTAAAGTTTATCCACTTGATAAGTAGCTCCTTCGAAATCAAACTGGTGATCTCCGCCTTGCATAGGAGCTAGATTACCCCATTCCTGACCAAAACCACCACCAATAGTGATTAGATTGAAAAAATTGATTCTTACTCCTCCATTCCAGTTTGGAAACACCCAGTCCCCACCTTTCATTTCCAGTGGATTTTCTTCAGAAATATCCAAAGGATCTCCGTCAAGGTTTTGGAAGCGTGAGAAGGGATAAAGGCTAGGATTTGCAGAATAAAAGCTAGTTCCAAATTGCTGATAGGAACCTCCACCTGAAAGCTCTACACTGAACATTTCCAGCACGTTCCGGGTCACATTACCCAATCCTGACTCACTCTTGGGTTTTTTGGCTTTGTCGGAAATCCCGAATATGTCTTCTCCCTGAGCAAACACAGCTGACATTACGAAACAAAGAATAATAGAGAGGGGGAGCTTTTTAAAATTCATACTTATCTAAACGAAGGCTTGGAACTCTTGGTGTGAAATTAAAAAAAAATGCCTCCCGATTGGGAAGCATCTTCATATTAACTTGAATAAAATCTTATTTTCCGTCTATTACTTTTGTAGTATCTGCATTTTCAGCCGCTTGTTTTGCTTTTAGCTCAGCTATCAAGGAATCAAGTTTTTCTTTCAATGCTGGATCTTCTTTAGTGGCACCATTTACTTTGTTATAAGTGGAAGCTCCAAGAATAGAATCGTTCATAATGAGATCGGTTTTATATTCTTTCAGCACGTCTTGTTGAGAATCTTGGAAAGCCTGAACTTCTTCATAAGCTGCAATTTCCTCAGGCGTTACTTTAGCTTCGGTCATTTTCGCTTCATCACCCCATGCTGCCTTTATTTCATTGTAGCGCGCACCACCCTGAAAGATCTCATTATCCAGAATCATTGATTTCATTTTTTCTGTTCTGGAATTAAGGAAATTTTCAAACTCAACTTCCATATTCGCAAACTTGGTAAGCTCCTCAGTGGTTACTTCTTCCGTCGCTTCCTGCGCAAATCCTGACATTACAATACACGCGAAAAGCGCTCCAAACAACAGTACTTTTTTCATAAATTTTTATTTTAATTTCTGTATAACCCTCAATAAAAAAACCAAAAGCCAAAAATTCAAAGAATTGTAAAGCTTTTTAAGGTTTTTTATGATAAATGGTATCCCTCAAAGTCAGACCAACGATATGGACTTCAATTGACTGATCGTTTGAACAGGATTTGATGAATTGAATACAAAACTCCCAGCAACAAATACATCCGCCCCCGCAGCCATGAGTTTTGGCGCATTTTCAAGATTAACTCCACCATCAATTTCAATTTTTGTTTTAGCTCCCTTAGCAAGAATCAAATCCTTTAAACGTGACACCTTGGAATAAGTATTTTCTATAAATTTCTGTCCTCCAAAACCTGGATTCACTGACATCATACATACCAAATCAATATCCAGAATCACGTCTGACAGTAACTCTACAGGTGTATGGGGATTAATCGCAACCCCTGCTTTCGCTCCGAGATTGTGGATAGCTTGTAAGGTTCGGTGCAAATGAGTACATGCTTCGTAATGTACAGAAATCACTTCCGCGCCCGCATTTCTAAAAGCTTCTAGGTAATTATCAGGATTCACTATCATCAAGTGTACGTCCAAAGGCTTTTTCGCGTAGCGATGGATCGCCTCAGTCACAGGAATACCAAATGATATATTTGGGACAAATACACCGTCCATTATATCCACATGAATATAATCCGCTGCTGAGGAGTTGAGCATTTCTACTTCTCTTTGGAGATTTGCAAAATCAGCAGCTAGTATGGAAGGGGCAATTAATAGAGACATGTTTTTTTTATTTCTGTAAAAAAGCTAAAATATTGATCAGTCCCCAAATCCTTATTGCCTTATTAATTTGCTATGCTTGTTCAGCGAGCGATCCTGCATCTGAATTACATAAAAGCCTGGCTTCACTCCTTGCAAATGAATTCGGAAAGGTTCTTTGACATTCGCTCTAGTTAGCGTTACATTTTCTAAGGCTCGCCCATTGAAATCAATAAGTGAAAATTCTGCACTAAGGCTATTTCCAAAGTAAATATTCAACTCATCACCAAAAATAGGATTAGGAAAAACTTTCCAAGCAAATACTTCAGCATCTTCTTCCACAGCTAGTATTTCTCCATAGAATGCATCAAAGAAATTGGGAATGCCATAGCCCAACAAATTATCAGGTTCATCTGCTTGGGTTCCACTATTCAATAGGCTTTCTATTAATTTATCTTTTGTCCATTCTGGTTTGGCTTCCCATAGTCCCGCCGCCAATGCCGCAATCTGAGGAGCGGAGAATGAAGTTCCATTAGAATAACCGACCTCTCCATTTGATCGGATCAATGTTGTACCCTCCCCAAATGCAGCTAAATTCGGCTTAATTCTACCATCTCCAGTTGGGCCACGTGAGCTAAAACCAGAAACAGCCAATTCTCTATTTACAGATCCTATAGCAAGGATACCTTGCGCATCTGATGGTGAAGTAAGTGTTGATTCGGCTGGGCCATAATTTCCGGCACTGTTAACTACTAGGATTCCCTTACTGGCAGCAATACTAGCTCCTCGGGCAACTATGGTGGTTTCCCCATCTAAATCCTCTAAAGTGTAGTTCATCGCGGGGTCGTCAAAATCCCAATATCCAACGGAACTGCTGATAATATCGGTACCTAAGCTGTCTGCATATTCGGCCGCACGAACCCAATTATATTCTTCCACCCAGTATTCTGTCGCGATTTCTTCGGTCATTGCAAGGATATAATCTGCATCTGGGGCACCTGCTAACATTTTTCCTGGCTCATTAGAAGCTATCAGTGAAAGCACATTTGTACCATGTTGATTGTCTGAATATACATTTTGATTCCAAGGCCTTACAAAATCTCTTGTCCCGATGATCTGTCCATTGGTTTGAAGATGAGCCAATGGACTGGCAATCTCAGCTCCGGGAAAGCCAGCATCAAAAACTGCTATAGTCACACCTTTTCCAGTAAACCCTTCTTCATGCATTTTATCAATTCCAAGCAGGGAATTCTGGAAATCGTACGTTTCCTCATTGGTAGCCAACACACGCTTAATATCACTAGCAGGAGAATGAATTTTATCTGAAAATGAGGAGTATCGCCTTCTGCCATTTCTGGCATTGGGACTTGGGATAAAGCTTCTACCAACAAGCTCTACTCTATCTACAAATGGTAAAGCTTCTAATTCTTTGACGTGAGCATCGTCAGTTACAAGTAACGTAGCGTTAAACCATTTGCTGGAATACAATAGATAATCCGACTTCTCATAGACCACATCCACATATTTCTGTGAAACAGGTAGATCTAAACTATCAGGTGTCACCCCTTCTCTGGTTCTACGATCCAATGCTTTTTGACTTAGAAATTCAGTCGGTTGATCAAGCGATAAACTTTCTTGAGGCTTATATTTATAAAACACAGCATAACGATCTTGTGCGGCCACATTAGCTGAGAAAGCCAGTCCAATAAATAAGCTAGCTAGAAGCTTAATCCTTCCCATAGTCTGTCAACTTCATGTGAACCTTAAAACCTGAATCTATCAGCATATCACCAAGGCAATCATTTCTTGAACAATAAGTCAAAACTTCATCGTATTTTTCTACCAAACCAACTCCCAACTCATATACTTCATATCGAACATCTCTATAGGTCACCTCATCATCACTTTCCTCCTGATTGATACGAATTGAATTTCCAGATTTGATTAATTCAAAATCGTCTTCCGGTTCACCTCTATAAGCATTTCCATCCCAGATTTCCCCATCTATTGCAGGAAAAACCAAGGTCACTAAGGCTTGATTTTCAATGGTTCTCACAAGTGAACGATTGCGCTTTAGAAGAGTATATTCTATTGTGTTATTCCAGTCAGTCTGATCTGAAGATTTGGAACGCTGTACTATAAAAACCTGCTCGCCTTCTGCATTTGTATAGAAAGTTCTTATACGGTCTTTGTAAAAAAACAGCTCTTGCTCAGCATCATTTTCTCCAAAATAGGTGGTTTGGTCCACTTCATAGATCCAAAACAAACCAATTTCCAAAGGCTGAAAATCATAACCGAAATCCACTTGTCCTTCTTCAATTTCTCGATCACAAGAAGTAGATAGTGCAAATAGGATAAATAAAATAAGTGATCGCCCTCTGTACATATTGCCTTTGAATGACTAAAAATACAAGTATTTTCTCAATTATCCGGTAAGGATGAGTTGATACAGTTTCGAAATACTTTTTTGAAGCCGATCATCCTGTTTAACTTAGCTGATTCAAAATTTGAACCATGGCTTTAAGCACTTTTGTAAAAATAAGCGGTATTACCAATCTCTCTGATGCCAGGTATTGCGCTGGGATGTATGTGGATTTGTTGGGTTTTTCGCTTGAAGAAGAATCTGAAAAATTCATCACTCCTACCCAGTTTAATGAAATCACAGGATGGGTCTCCGGACTTGAATTTGTAGGCGAATTCTTAACCTATAACGCACTTCAGCTCTTGGAAACATTGCCAAATTACCCTTCCCTAAAATGGGTAGAGCATGATAGAATAGAGCCGCTATTAGAACTAGAGGGAAAGGGATACGGACTGATATATAAGATGGATTTGGAAGAAGTTCGTCACATTGAAATACCGGTAGCTGAGAAGCTAAATGAGTCTAGAATAATTTTTCATATCACCTCTGCTCACGAAGAACTGGATGAAGATGATATGAACGCCATCAAACTGATAAGCGAGAATTGTAGGGTTATCTTGGGAGTAGGAATTACAGCCGTTAACGTTCAATCTTTAATCGAAGAGCTAAACCTATATGGTATTTCTCTCACTGGAGGAGAGGAAATCAAGCCTGGCCTGAAAGACTTCGATGAACTGGCTGATATTCTGGAAGCATTGGAAGTAGAAGAATAACAGGTCCTAGGGTACATACAAAAAGGCTATTGGGGTTGAAACCTGATAGCCTTTTTTGATTGGATTTTATGTGAAAATCAGAATTGGTCAAACAAATCTGATGGTTCATACGGACTATTATCTCCTGTAAATAATGAGCCATCTATAAACCTGTGACTGATACCTATATCTCTGAGCTCCATCATATCATGATCATCAAGCTTGATTTTAGAGGAAGCTAAGTTCTCAATAATCCTATTTTGATTTACAGATTTAGGGATCACAGCAATATCTCTCGCAATTGACCAGGCGATCAGGACTTGTCCAGCAGATACATTATGTTTATTGGCAATCTCAAGGATAATCGGATCAATGAGCAGCTTTGGATCATCGCTGTGTTTTTCAGCTCTAGAATCGGGAGAGCCTAAGGGTGAATAGGCGGTCATCAGCATACCATTCTCTTTACAAAAATCCACCAACTTTTCCTGAGGCAAATAAGGATGCATTTCCACTTGATTCATTTCAGGTTTTTGACCGCCTATTTCGAATAGCTCATTCAGTTTATTCTGGTTGAAATTAGATACACCTATATGCTTGGCAAGGCCTTTTTCCTTTAATTCTTGCATAGCTCTCCAAGTCTCCCCGATGGACACTTCATCATAGGTGTAAAAGTCCTCTCTATCTTTTGGGAATCCCACACCAGCCTTTAAAGCAATTGGCCAGTGCATCAAATACAGATCCACGTAATCCAATTTCAAATCAGCAAGTGATTTTTTCAATGCCGGAAGAATTTGCTCTTTCTTATGTGAATTGTTCCAAAGCTTGGAAGTCACAAATAGATCTTCGCGCGATACCAATCCATCAGCAATCGCTTTAGCAATCCCTTCTCCTACTTCATTTTCATTCTGATAGATTGCCGCACAGTCTATATGTCTGTAGCCCGCCTCTATTGCCCAAAAAACAGCCTGCGTAACTTCTCCAGGCTTACTTTTCCAAGTTCCTAATCCTAAGATTGGCAGTTTATCTCCATTTTTGAAGCTTAAATTTTTCATGATTTTAAAAATTTAGATTTTTGGCATGTGTTACTTTAAAAGTAAATATCCTTGGCCTTAAATCGTTCGATTCTTTAAATATTTCTTAAATCTATTCATAAGCCAAAGGTGAATCTTAGCTTGGGTATTCACGTAGATAAGCCATGGCAACCTTGGCACAAACTCATGAATGGCAGATATGATATAACGATTATCTAATGCATCGCGAAACTCTAACCAACCGTGATCAAACCTCTTCACGAGCCAACGCCCGAGATGTAAAATAACTGATGATTTTCCTCACTTCGATCTGGAATCATCGTCAATTGTAGCATTGGTTTTTTGCTCCAAAGCATATAAAAAACAATTTCACCACTGTCAAGCATTTCTCCATTAATCCAAAACCTTCCCACATAGCCCCCGGCACCAGCAATGGCTACGGTAGGTTTGGCACAGAAATAGATTGATCAGTTAATTCCATAAGTAAGAGCTTAACTAACCAACCTATTGACTGGTAATCCTGTTTAAAATTAGTTTACTTTTCTTCCGCTTTTGCCAAAGCCTCCGTAGTAGTAAAGTATTTTACAATCATATTGGGAACTTCCCATGAGGGCATGTTGCCTTGGGATAAATACTCCAGATACTTTTCTGTGACCTGGGCAAAATGAGCTTCGTGTCCATTATGATAGGCTTCAGGAATAAGGATTCTATACTTCCCATTGCTGATTTTCTCTAAATCTAAGCCAGGAAAACGTCCTTGTAAATCCGTTTTGATCTGAGAAACTAAAGCTTCATCCTGACCATCCAGCAGTTCTACATATAGAGTTGCTACATAATTCTCAGCCTCACCTTGCTGGATAATCAGGTTAGCTTTGGTGCCACGCATCATGCTGTAATGGGTATCTGCGGCTCCTTCTGGCGCCTGATAATTCCAGATCACACTTACTTTAGAATGCACACCTTTCAGCGTATAATTCATTTCCCCGTTACTATTCACGCTCAGCTTATTATCCGATACGTTTTTCATTAGGAAATCAGGAAACTCAGCTTGACCAGTAACCAGTTTGAACTGATCCAAATCCAAGTCAGTAGACCAAAGCTTGGCCGTCTGCATCTGCACATCTGCTGTATCTAGCGTAACACCCGGAAAAGCTTCCCACTGGATCAAATCAACCAAGTGAGTAGTCACATCCACTATACCTGTGCCTTCAATATCGGTATCAAAAAACCAAACCGGTCTAATCAGAGGATTACCGGAAACGTATTTGAAGAAATGATGGGCCGACTCCTTGGTGATAGCAGGATTTTCCAGCGTTCCTTTCTCCAGTTCACCGAAAACGGCAGGAACCATGGAAAGCTCTTTTTGCAAAATCGTACTGATCTCAAAGCGCTCCGTCATAATATCATAGAGCAAGAGATCCTTTTGCCCAGCCTCTTCAAAGGCTTTGATAAGCTTTTGAAATCCGACTTTATTGATCACCAAAGGCTTATCTGCATAGACATTGATTCCATTTGAAATAGCGGTGGAGATGTAATCAATCTTACGATCATTTTTTCCAGCTACCATCATGACATTGCCGGGCTTGGTAGAAGTCATTTTCTCCAAATAATCATCGCCGATACTTACCTGTAAATTCCAGATTGTAGGGTCTTCATCTCGATTGTTGTAGCCAGAGAGACGGTTCATATAGTCTTTCAACTCGGCTCCTTCCGGAGCAAAAACGTAGACAGTAGAATCCACCTGAGGATACATGGATTTGTGGATTAGGCCAGCGTGAAAATGCCCAGGATCCAGGGACATTATTGTAATCTCAGGTTTAGATTCAGGTGCTTGACTCACACGTTCTTTATTTTCGCAGGAAAGTAATAATCCCGCTGCAATAGCTACTAGAGCAGTATTTTTCAAAATATTAGTTTATTAAACTTTCACATAATTAGTACCATATGGCGCTCGCTGTGGTCTTTCCAACATAGCGTTAGCTTCTGGGTCATTAATAAATTGCTCTGCTTTGGCATCCCACTCAAGCTTTCTTCCAAGCTTCATAGAAATGTGCGTCAAAAGACAAACCGAACAAGAGCGATGACCAATTTCTACCGGAGAAAGTAATTCATTGTTTCCCTGAATAGCTCCCAGCCAGTTGCCATGATGTTCATCACTTTTGATCAACTGAATTTCATTAGGACCAATCACCGATTGCAAGATCTTGGGATCTGAAGCATCCAAAGCCTTAGCACTATTACCTTGGGCTACTGGATCAGAAGTAGAAGCCACATAGCTGCCACGAGATACCCAAATCCATCCTTCCGTACCTTCATAGCGTATCCCATTCGGATACCCACCACCCGTGTACATTATGATTCCATTGTCATATTCAGCTTTTGCGTAGAAGTCGCCATGTACATTCCAAAGTCCTGACTGAGGAAACTCAGCCACTGCTTGTATATATCGAGGACCTGTCAACTCAGTATCCATTCCCCAAGCGGCAGAGTCATAATGATGCTGTCCCCAGCCAGTAATCATGCCTGCACCATACTGTTCTAATCTCAACCATCCAGGTCGTCCATAACCTTGCTGTGGATGCACGCCTATTTCCGTGTAGGGAACTTCAGGAGTAGAACCCAACCACATGTCGTAATTCAAAGTGGAAGGAACTGGCATCGCTGGAGCATCTGGACCAGCTGGGTCACCAGGCAAACCTACTTTTACAGTGTGAAGCTTACCGATTCTACCATTTCTTACTAGTTCGGCGGCAATCCTAAATTGCTCACTGGATCTCTGCTGCGTACCGAGCTGAAGCACAGTCCCTGATTTTTTCACTGCATCGACTAACTGCCTCCCCTCTCGAATTGTCAAAGACGTTGGCTTTTGCACATAAACATGCTTCCCAGCCATAGAGGCTTCCATCGCTGGCTGCGAGTGCCAGTGATCAGGGGTGCTTATTACTATTGCATCTATATCCTTATTCTGAAGCATATCCTTGTAATCAGCGTATTGGGTTACATCAAGATATGCTTTACCCATTTTCTTGGTGTAGTAATCCTCAACAAGTTTTTTACCATCAGCCATGCGATTGCTATCCAAATCTGAGACTGCAATTACTCGAGCTATGTCATGGCGCATTACACCAGGCAAATCATGATCACGAGCAATTCTACCACAACCGATTTGACCTATATTGATTTTATTACTTGGGGCATTTTTTCCAAAAACTGAAGCTGGCACAATCGTAGGAAATCCGATCGCAGCGCTAGCTAGGGCGCTATTTTTAATAAATTCTCTTCTTTTCATATTCATAAGGGTTATTTATCATTGGGTTTTTATAATTCACTTAAGTAATAATTTCTCAATCTTCAAAATACTCCAACTGATTCTGATCACTGAGGCTAAATGCTTACTTGACAAAAGCCTTCCAATAAGTGTCCGCTTCCTCAGCAGTCATTTCACCGTCGAAGACTATCATTCTGTATTTAAGCGTATATCGTTGGTTGGGTTGCAACTCCCAAGAATCATGTCTGATCGGCGTGAATTCAATAAATACATTACCGATTCCATTGTAGTTGTTTTCTGGCCAAACGCGTAGTGGCTCAGGATGAGACTTATTTGTATTATGACTTAAGAATAAGATCCCACTTTCGCCGGATACATCGTCAGTTTCTCCCTGCACAATAATCCATCGGGCATTTGAACCATCAGCCGTTTTTCTTGCATCTCCTTCTGAAGTCAGAACAGTACTGTTGTCTGAACCCCATTTCTCAGTAGCACGAAAACCTATTCCACCACCATAACGGTAGTCATCCAACAAGATACCTCCTGGAATTTTCGTCTCAATCGTAGTGGTGTAGTCAACCATATATCGGCCTTTATCCGCAGGTTTTACTTTGATGCGTAGATCTTCTTCAATTGCAATTCGCTCAGATTCGGGAGCTTTCAAGTCTATGTGATTTTGACGAACATTAAGTTCGGCGGCTCCGCCTGCTTCCTTTTTAGAAAGAACGTGTGAAAAATCCACTCTACCTTTTTGATCACCCAGATTCCAAAAATCAACCTCTCTCCCACTGATGGTAGCACGGGTCCAGGGTCCCCATATTCCGTAGTGATGATAATGGTCTTTTGGTTGAATTCTAGTAAGAACTTGGCCTGAGGGGGATTTTAGAGGATGGATAAATCCGGATTTTGCAAAATCTTTTTTGATGCCTTCCGGCACATCTTCTACAGCCGTTTGGTATGTCAAAACAGGCTGACTATCAATTACGAAATCAATTCCGCTATCAGTCTCTTTTAACGTTACATTTTGCCCATATGACACCATCACAAAAAACAAGTAAATGACTGGCGCACAGAAAATTCTTTTGAATATCATATAAAATTCAGGTTATTGGGATTGAATTTTAAAGATATAGAATTCTAAATTATCGATTAACCCATTCATCCAATTACCTCATGAACAAGATTATTATCTACGGAATCGTTTTCCTAGCCAGTGTCAGTTTTGCCTTTGCGCAAAACCCAAAAGAGATTCCCTTGGATCAAGCTTGGAAAGACAAAATCACTGAATTAGCTCCAGACAAGGCTAATTTTCCATTTAAAAAGAAAAAGAAAATTCTTGTGTTTTCTTTGCACACTGGCTTTTGGCATTGGGTAAATCCACATACGCAAGCGATGATTCAGATCATTTCCGACAAAAGCGGGACTTTTGATGTCACCACCAGTACTGATATAGCGATGATGGAAAAAGATAAGTTGAAAGAATTTGATGCCGTGGTATTCAACAATACGAATTCTAAGCCGAAGTATAGAAATCTATTCGTGGATGTATTCAGTGAGGATACTTCGCTTGATAGCGCGGCTATTTGGGCGAAAGCAAACCAACTAGAGGATAATATCATAGAATATGTGAAAAAAGGCGGAGGAATTCTCCTTGTTCACGGTGGTGATACCATGTTCAATAACTCTATGGAGTTCTCCAAATTAACTGGTGGAAGCTTTGACTATCATACAAAGCAGCAGGCATTTCAGGTAAGACTTGTAGATCCTAAGCACCCATTGGTACAGTCACTTCCTGCCGAAGGTTATAATCATGTGGATGAACCATATTTCTATAAGAACGCCTACGACGAACTGGATTTCCATCCACTGACATACTTCAACAATGCTGAGATAGAAGGTCAGAGAGAGGGCCAGGAAAAAACCTCCGGCAAAACCTATGTGTCTTGGATCAGAAAAGACGGTAAAGGAAGAGCGATGTATATCTCTACATCTCATAATGCTCAAAGCTTCGAAAATGCTTCAGTCCTTGCTTACTTCTTAGATGCACTTCAATATGTAGCTGGAGATGTAAAAGTAGATGAAACGCCAATTGGTAAGTAATTAGCATTCAGATAATATTCTGCAGTGAGAAGTTACAGTTGAACTTCTCACTGCTTTTTTCTTTATACTTTTATGATCAAAAGACTTTTTGTAGTTACAGTTTTATTGGCCTTATGCGCATTTTTTTATAGTAAATATGTAAGGAATGTACCTGTGGTTATTCCCTTTGAAGTAATCAGAAATTCTATACTTTTTGATGTAGAAATTGAAGGTGAGACATATACCTTCTTTTTTGATACTGGAGCGGGAACAGTAATTTCTCCCAAGCTTAAAGAAAAGTTGAATATAAAACCAAGTAGTAGCAATTATGGAATGGACTTTTATGGAAACAGTTCCATTGTCACTAATGTCATTTTATCAGAACTAAAATTAGCTTCGCTTGTATCCCAAAATATAGAAGTAGCAATAATTACTACCCATCAAAACTTTATTCCCTGCGGAATAGAAGTTGATGGACTTTTAGGCTTGGAATACTTTAAAGGGAAAGTAGTTAAAATTGATTTGGCACAGAAAGAATTAACCGTGGCAAGTGATATCTCATATTTAGATGAAGACTTTGGAAGACCACTTAAAATTTCTTTTTACGATGGAAATAAAAGACCTTATATCCCAATTACTTATTCTGATTCAAGTGAAACAGTAGATGCCCTTTTTGATACTGGAGCAATAAATGACCTTTTACGATTGGACAAAAATTCATTTTTTAACATGATCAAGGACAGCACCTTGAGTCATGATTCAGTACGGGACACGCTAACAATGAGCCAAGGTATTGGAGTATTCGGAAAACAAAGAGACACAGTTAACTACAGACTACGTCTGCCAAAATTAAATATTCCAGAAACAAGTTTTGAAAACTTGCTAGTGGACACTTATGATGCACCAAATAAAAAATCAATTCTAGGTCCCAAAATTCTAGCTAAAGCGGTAGTAGTTCTAGATTTGGTGAAAGATGATTTTTATATAAAACCTTACGAAAACTCAGTCTTGGATTACAGTTATCGTTTGGGTTTTCATTTTCACAACTATAAAGTAGTACAAGTAGCTGACTCATCAAATGCCTATCAAGCAGGCGTAAGACTTGGTCAAATTTTGAAATCGGCGAATAATTTGAAACTGGATTCTTTATCAAAATGTGATCAACTGAAAATAGATTGGAGCGAATTTTATCTACAAAAAAACATACAATTTGTATTTGAATCAGACTCTGGAGAAATAATCTATAATTACGAAGCTCCGGAACCTGCTATCGAGCAATAACCCATATTCAGCTTGTGGTAAGCAGCGTGGCATTCACAATAAGTTGCTTCTCAATTCTTAACTAATTTTTAAAAACCTATGATAAAAAGACTTTTTGTAGCAACAATTTTACTAGCAGTCGGTGCTTTTTTTTATAGCAAGTATGTAAAGAATGTCACTGAGGTAATTCCTTTTGAGGTTGTGAGAAATGCCATATTCCTTTCAGTAGAAATCAATGGGGAAGTTTTTACTTTTCAATTTGATACTGGAGCTCCGACTACAATCTCGCCTGATGCAGCAAAAAGACTAGGCTTAGATTCTATTGGCTGGCATCATGGTATGGACTATTATGGAAATACTGATTCTGTAACAAATACAATTATTCCGGAAATAAGTATTGGGAAGATTAAAGTAAGGAATCTAAAAACATCTATAATAGCTCCTGGTGATATGTATGAGATCTGTAATATTCATCTAGATGGATATTTAGGTCTTGAATTTTTTGATAAAAAAGTTATTGAAATCGATCTAAAGAGTAAACAATTAACTATTGCTAATTCTGTTAATGCCTTATCAAATAACTATTCCGATTTTGTGGAAATAAAATACCCTGATGAACAAATAACTCCTTTGATTCCAATATATCACGTCGGCACCAACGCTGCTGAATTGGTACAGTTTGACACTGGATCTGGAAATAGATTTTTCAATATGAGTAAAAAGACATTTGAGAAAATGGTTGATGATAATGTTCTATCTCCAGATCTTATTACTGACACACTTTACTCTTTTACAGCAAGAGGATTGTTTGGAACACAGCAGGACACACTGAATTATTCATTTGAAGCTGAAGGATTGCGCGTAGGAGAAACTATATTTTCAAATGTGCCAGTTTACACTTTTGAAACTGGTTGGGTCTCAAATTTAGGTGCCGGACTCCTCGAAAAAGCTGTTGTGGTAATTGACTTGGTCAAAGACAGATTCTATGTTAAGCCGCATGAAAATGCAAACCTTGATTTCAAAAGAAAATTGGATTTTCAAACCATTAATCATCAAGTCTCATTCATAAAGCCTAATTCTGCTGCCTACTTAGCTGGAATTAGAGAAGGTGATATTTTGAAATCCATAAATAACTTGCACTTGGATTCTATCACCTTTTGTGATCAGCTTAATATGGATTGGTCGGAAATCTATCTACAAAAAAATATCCGATTTGTCTTTAGCTCCGAAGAGGGAGAGGTAGTCTATAATTATGTAGCTTCAGAGCCTACTACCGTGGAATGACAAAAATTCAGCTTGTGGTAATCATTGCGACGTTCCCAAAAATGTTACTTCCCATTTCTTAACTTACTTTTAAAAACGTAGGTTAAAAAGACTTTTTATTGTTACTGCTATTCTTTTTTTACTAATGTCTACCCTAAAGAGTGGCTACGAGGCCTCCTTGATTTCAGTAGAAATTATCTGAATGTGGGATGTATGCAATATGTAGTCAGGATTGTATAACATGTCCCGCTATGGTTTTTGGATCTTTGTATTGAATCTCCTTTTGACCGGATCTCACCTCAAGAATTTGATGACTCAAACAATTTCCAGTCGGACAAGAGATGAATACAAAACTGGGGGATAAGTACATCGATTAGAAAAAACAACATATAGCTTAAAACATAAAAAATGAAATCACAAAAAAATCTGGGTATTTGGATGGATCATTCCACTGCCAATTTTATTCAGGGAACTCCTGCCCTAAGAGAGCATTCAAACGATGTGGATATCACAGCAGATACAAAGGAGGAATCCTCAAACGGAAGTGAGCATACCATGCACAATAAGGAACAGCAGATGCATGAAGCTTTTTACAAGGAAATATCAGAGGAGATTTTGAAATATGATCATGTGCTCATTTTCGGCCCTACCAATGCAAAATCAGAATTGCACAATTACTTAAAAAAGGATTCTCATTTTAATGACATTACCATCGAAGTAGAATCTGCCGATAAGATGACGGATAATGAAAAAGATGCCTTTGTAAAAAATCATTTTGACAAGCAGTCTAACTAATTTGATTGGTCTGCAACAATAATTCAAAAAGGGTTCTAGCAGCATACCTGCTATTACTTACCTACTAAACCAACAAAAAGCCATGCAAAAACTATTGCAATCCACGAAATTACTGGGTTTTACACTTGCCGTAGTAGCCATTTTCACCTTCACTTCATGTGCAAAAAAAATGAGCTTTTCCAGTTCGAGGGTAGTTCCTGCTGCTGAAGGATCTGTCAAAATAAAAAGTGACAAAAACGATAATTATACAGTAGAAGTTAATGTGAAAAATTTAGCCACCCCATCCCAACTGACTCCCCCAAAAAATACTTATGCTGTGTGGGGAACCAACAATAACAATGAGGTTCAAAACATCGGTCAATTGAGGAACTCATCAGGATGGTTCTCTAAGTCATTAAAAGGTTCATTATCAACGGTCACTTCATTTAAACCACGATCTGTTTTTATTACAGCAGAATACGATAGCCAAGTGAAATACCCGGGAATGATTGTTCTGACCACACGTCGATAGTAATCTGAGTTAATATAATTTCGGGTAAAAGAGGTACTACCTCTTATAAAAGGATACTCGTTTCCCTAAGTCATTACACTACTCATGAGAGTTTCAGTCCAACGAAAAAATGTAAACTTCCTACCCGACTCTAGCCGGGTAGTCGCGCGATATTTTATGAACGGGGATCTGAGAACCCGAAATTTACTCAGCCGCATATTTTCATTGACCGAAGCCCAGGTAAATCAAGCACTGGAACAAACGCTGAGGGAATTTGCCAGTCGGCACCGTAATATTTCACGTCTCCTTTTTAAGCATTGCGAAAAAATCCGTGGGATTATTGAAAGCATGGGAATCAACTACAATTCGCTATCCACAGAGCAAAAAATGCTTATCGGTTCTTATTGTACGATGGAATTTTCGTTGGAGTCAGCTGCATTTTTCAATCCTTCCATGATTGAGGATTTTGATCAAACCTATCTAGAGCAAGGGGAAACCCGAGTCATAATTTCTTTTCGAGCTACTGGAGAAGGGCATATTTCTTCCTTAGTATTCAGGCGGGCAATCTTGGATGCTAATAACAACCTGCAACTATCTACAATTGGAGACTATATTGACAAAGCAGAAATCTCCCACAAGCAACTCTACGATAAGCAACGGTTTATTAAAAGGCTCCAGGGAATGCAAATCGAAGAACAATACACCAAGAGTATCATGGATACCCTTCCCGATAGGTTCGAATATTCTGCACTGAAAAACTCGATCTCCCACTTACTTCAAAATCAGGAACTAACAGCTACTGAGCGTATTGCTTACGAAGATGTTACCTGGCTGGTAGATTCATTTTATGATATTCATTTTCATAAAGATTCCGACCTAACTGAACGTGTGATTTTTCCGATTTCAGCATCCGAGAGTAACGGGATTGAAGATGCACGCTTTGTAAAATTCGTTGATGACATTGAAGGCACCAAAGTTTATGCTACTTACACAGCGTATAATGGCCATACCATTTTACCCAAATTAATCTGTACTGAGGATTTTTATACGTTTCGCATCATGCCACTACGCGGCAATGGTGCTCAGGGAAAAAATCTGGCCCTTTTCCCCAAAAAAATTAAAGGAAAATATGCAATGCTTTCCAGAATTGATGGAGTAAACAATTACCTCATGTATTCTGAGCGACCCACCTATTGGAATAATCCCCAGCTTATACAGGAACCTAAATTCACATGGGAATTTACCCAAATCGGTAATTGTGGCTCACCACTGTGGACTGAAAAGGGCTGGCTAATTATAACTCATGGCGTCGGGCCAATGAGACGCTATAGCATAGGAGCATCCTTGTTTGATCTCGATGATCCTTCCAAGGAAATCGGCAGATTGGAAGAGCCATTATTGATGCCATTGGAAGATGAGAGAAATGGCTATGTCCCAAATGTGGTTTATTCTTGCGGATCCTTGATCCATAATAACAACCTCATCCTTCCATATGCCGTTTCGGATTATTCTTCTACGTATGCCGTGGTGGGATTAGAGGAGCTTTTTGCAGCATTAGTAAGAATCTGATCAGCTCGATGCCATTAATACTTTTTTATAAGCTTCTTCATAGGATTCAATCATACGATCCCTACTGAAATTTTTCTCTGCATGAGATCTGCACTGCATTGGATTGATTTGGTCGAGATTTTTCACTGCTGCTACCGCTTCTTCGATAGAGTGTACCAAAAAGCCAGAAACCCCATCATCAATTAACTCAGGCATACTGCCTCGTGAAAATGCAATTACCGGAGTGCCGCACATCATAGCCTCCAAAACACTTAATCCGAAAGGTTCTTCAAATGAGATGGGATGTAGTAATCCTTTGGCACCGCCTAAGACTAAATCCCGAGCATCTTTCCCGAGATTACCCAAATATTGGATAGATGACCCGTTGATTCTCGGTTCGATCTCTGTCTTAAAATAGAACTCATCTTGAATAAGACCTGCAATTTTTAGGGGAAGGTCAGCTTTCTCGGCTATGGTAATTGCTTTATCCAATCCTTTCTCAGGATGTATTCTGCCAAAATACAGTAAATACCCTTCCTTGTTATTTTGAAAAGTAAAAAGAGCTGGATCTACCCCATGATAGATAGTATCCAAATAGGTTAATTCGCTGCATCTGTCAGCATTTGAAATAGAAATATAGGCTGAGGAAGCATTGTATTTTTTATAGACCGGAATGATTTTAGGAGAAGAAAAGCCATGAATAGTTGTGATCATGGGTGTTTTTATCAGCTTGGAATAAGTAAGGGGAAGAAAATCAAAGTGATTATGAATAATATCAAAATCATCCGCCTGTTCCATCAAATTACTGATGTGCAGACACTCTTGAACTTTTGGATCACTGGAACTATCCATTTCATAAGGCAATTCGCAGACTGCCTCCAGTTTTGCAGCAGTAATTGAATTGCCGCTGGCAAAAAGGCTTACTTCATGCCTTTTTTCTACAAGACCCTCAGTTATCGTTGAAGCCACCTGTTCCCATGGTCCATAACTTTCAGGTGGTGTTCTCCAGGCTATTGGGGATAAAATGGCAATTCTCATAGATGTTGTAATGAAGTCTCCTTCTCCCAAGTTTTGACGGCATCGGCCTGATAGAATTCTTCATAGGCTTGAAGGACAGTTAAATGAGAAATGAGGTAGGCCAGCGAACTTTCAGCCCCTTGGTTACGATTGATTCCATAATTTTCAAAGCCATCACAACAGCCCTTAGTCTCAAAATCGTAAAGACTCATGCGTAGATCATTTTCTCCCAAAAACCACATAAAGGAATCGAAGAGTTTGTTGAGGTAAACTTTCTTCCCAGTAAGTAAATAGGCCTGATGGAACATCAAAACCATTGCCATAGCATCAATGGGTTGTTGGGCGAAAAAGGAACGTTCACCATCCTTTGTATACCATTTGTCATTCCCTATCACTGAAAGTGTACCGTCCTTTAAGGTGTGTTCTTCCAGGAATTTCATAGTGCTCATGGCAACTTTGATAACATCAGGATCCGGTATGGCCTGGGCTGAATGCAGCAGTGCCAAAGGTAAAATCCCGTTATCATAAGCAAGCAACGATTCAAACCACTTCCAATTCTCGGAATTGCTTAAGTTATATTGCTCAATCAGCTTATTGGTCAAATTCTTTAACACCCCCATCATCGGTTCGTCCGAAGAATTGGTTTTTAAGTAGTAGCATATTCCAATAATTGTGTTGGCAATACTCCGTATGGATTTTAACTTGTCGAAATTGGGCAGTGCGTCAAAAAACATAAGTTTGCCAGTCTGATAATAAGCATCGTTTGGTGCATTGCCTATCAAATATCCCAATGCCCAAATCGTTCTTCCAAAAGAATCTTCAGATCCCACTTCATCCAAAAAATTGCGATTAAAGCTCAGGAAATTCCTAAAACTCCCATCTTTATTCTGCATGTAGTGGATGTAACTCAGATAAATTGGCATAAAACCCAAAGCCAACTCATCCTTTTTCTGCTTATATGTCATCAAAACCATCAATAGCGCACGTGCATTATCATCCAGACAATACCCCTCCTTCAGATTGGGGATACCATATTTTGCATGTTGAATAATCCCCGTATCGTCAGTAAGTCTTTTGATGTGAGTAAGTGAAAAAGCAGGAAGTAACAGCAGATCTATTACGGTTTCTTTTTTGTCACCTTGCCTCTTTGGGAAGGAAAGTAGGCTATTACAAAGGTGTAGGTACTTTTTACCGATTTTAGGCCAGGTAACATTTTTACCATACTCATGGGCATTAGCCTGAATCTGCCACATAGTTTCGGGGTGGTCAAACAACTGATTCACTATCGAGGCCAGTCCTGCTGCATCGTTGAAATCAAAAAGTCTTCCTCTGTCTTCGGTCAGTAATTCGGCTGCATGCCAATAAGGTGTAGAAACCACTACACATCCTGCTCCCATAGCATAAGAAAGGGTTCCACTTGTAATTTGAGCCTCATTGAGATAAGGAGTGATATAGATATCACAGGCACTTAAATATTTAAAAAGTTCTGATTCATCAATAAACTCGTTTAACATCAGTACATGGGACTGAAGATTTAAATTTTTGATCAGTAATTGTAAATAGGTACGGTACTCCTCACCTGCATGTCTCAATACATTAGGGTGGGTTTTACCCAATATTATATACAGTGCATTGGGATGACTTTTGATAATTTCAGGCAAGCCCCGAATGACAGTTTCAATCCCTTTGTTTCTACCGATAAATCCAAATGTGAGGAGTATTTTCCTCTTAGTCAGTTTGAATTTCTTTTTCGACTCAACTTTGTCAAAATGTATATCGGGAACTCCGTGCTCTATCAAAACAATCTTCTCAGTTGCAATATCATAGATCGTTGTTAAAAAAAGTATGGCTTTATGGCTCATCACTACCACCTTATCGGCCATTTTACAGATTTCCTTAAGGATTGCTTTCTCGTTGTAGGACGGCGCTTCCAGAATTGTATGAAGCGTCACAACGCAAGGGATCTTCAAGCGATGCAAAAGTGGTAGTATATAGATTCCACTTTGACCTCCAAAAATTCCAAACTCATGTTCAATAATACAAATATCAGGTCCACTTAGATTTATAAAGTTTGCTGCTTCAATGTAATCGCTTTGCTGCTCCTGCTGAATTTGAAGTTTCACCTCTGGTGGATAGGTGTATTTCTGACCGCTGTCATTCATTGCGACAACCACTACCTCATTGTTTTGAACGCCCTGGTTATCAATACCCAACATTGACTTTGTCAAGTTTTGGGTAAATGTGCCTATTCCGCATTCCCGTGGTGGATATGTGCCTATATATGCTAGTTTCATGTGTTTATAATTTGTTTTTTAAGGCCACATGGAATCTCGCATTATGGATAATCTTCTCTCCGTGTGACTCTTGAGTCGTGCTCGATTTCATTATAATTTGTTTAAGCGCGAGCCTGATCTACTCCAATTTGACTCTTCCCTGGCTAGGCTGTGTTTGATTCTGACTTAAAGTCAAGCTTCTTAAACGTGACCGAGAAGTCAAAATTGATCTGTAAACTATATTTCAATCACTTGCTCAATTTCTCAAGCAATAAAGATATGAAATGGCTATTGTCATTCCCTTACACAAAACCTTATGAGAAATACATAAATCCCACTTTTAAAATAAAATCTACATGTAAAATCAGGAGGCTCAAATACACCCTTCCTTCCAGCATTGATTACGAGGTAGCGAGAATTCAGCGATCAAATAGTTACTTCTTTAGGAGGTGAAAAATTCATAGAGAAAAAATATGGAGAAGAATAATTTTCCTTACTCTGCCAACGGAAAGTACAGCCCAGCCACCTTGGGATGGTAAGCAAAAGCTTAGGCTTAATAAATTGTGATTTTTTATATGATCCTCCAGAAAGCTACGCAAGTCATAGGAATTGATGATAGTCCCGGTCTCGACATTCCTACCAGTCATCCTGATCCATCGCCATTCACTGTCCCAATTGCATAGGAATTTAAAATCTTCCATCCTTCATTTATCAACAAGCCCTCCTACTTCCAGTCTCAGACCGGTTCCAGTAGTATTTGCACTTGAAAATGAAAATTGAAGAAGCTTTTGAAGAAGGTAAAGTACTCTGTTATTTATTGGATTTAGTTTTCCCAGATTTCCAGGGAAATGAATTAGTAGAGATTATTCAAAGAACGTTTAAAAACACATCTATAATTATTCTCATCGGCTATACAGACTTAAAGTTAGCTAGGACCTTGCTCTCAAAAGGAGTTTCAGACTTTTTATTGAAAGATGAAATTAACCCTGAAGTACTTTATAAAACCGTTGTTTACGCAATTGAAAGAGAAAACTTTATTGTAGGCCTGGAGAATTCCAAAAACACCTATCAAAATTTATTTGATTTCACCCCACAGCCTATGTGGCTATTTGATAATAAAACACTGCAGTTTTTGGATGTCAATGAAGCGGCTATTGAAAAATATGGCTATTGCAAAGATGAATTTATCACCTTAACAATCAGAGATATTCGCCCTAAAAGTGGAAATGTAGACTTGAATAAATTTCTTGCAAAAAGACATTCTGAAAAAATGACATTTTATGCCGGAATATTTGATCACTTGACTAAGTCCGGTAAGAATATCCAAGTAGAAATTTACAGCAGATTCTTCGAATTTAACTCTAAAAAGGCTACCCTGGTTCTCGCAAATGATATTACAGAAAAACTTCATCATATTAACGTTATCGAAAATCAAAATGATACGTTAAGAAAAATAGCTTGGACACAATCCCATGAAACTAGAGCTCCATTAGCACGAATCATGGGTTTGGTAGATCTTCTGGAAATTGATATGAATCCTAATCAAGAAGTTAGTTTTTTGTTTGAACAAATTAAAATTTCTGCAAAGGAATTGGATGAGATTATCCGTAAAATGGTAAAGGAATCAAGCACCATAAATATAAAAAAATGAGTAAAAATATTTTATTAGTAGATGATGACCCAATTTTTCTGTTAATTGCTACTAAATTAATAGGTAAATTTGAAGTTCCTGTTAATATAACATCTTATCATAACGGAAAGTTGGCTCTAGATTTTCTAACAAAAAACTACACTAGTTCAGAATCTTTTATAGTTCTCTTAGATATAAACATGCCTGTAATGAATGGCTGGGAATTTCTTGATAAACTGACTAATTTTAATTTTTATGATGAGATTGAAATTTATATAGTTTCCTCATCAACAGATGAAGTAGATATACAAAAAGCTGGCACTTATACTAACGTTGTTAAATTTATTTCCAAACCAATTGGAAAAGAAGATTATGAAGATATATTGAGTTAAATAAGTATATAACAGCCTTGCAATGGGAATAAATATTTATTTTTTTTGATTGGATAATAATATAGATCATCAGCCAATCTTATAGCACTTTTATTGAAGAGGATTTCCGAATAGTGAAAATGTCTCTTTCAATTATTTCAACCACTCCCACCTTTTAGCCCAATCTTTCAAAAACTCATTTCGATATTTCGATACGGTTTTGGCTCCCTGCTGATCCTGAAGATACAATTCTGGTTCCTGACGGTCGCTGTACCAGTTTTCACCTAGGAGATAATCAGTTGCTGCAGGTTTGCCCGGCCAAGGAATGATACTTACATATTTACCTTCCAAGCCATCCAATTCAACGATTTCACTACTTGTTTTATAGGTACCAACTTCGGGCTTTTTTGAGGAGTATTTTACACCATAAACTCCATCACCTAGATAGTATCCTGGCCATGTTTGATTTTGAATCTCTATTTCAAAAACTACAGAATCACCTGCAATTTCCAGTTTTGGTCCTTCAAACCTCCATTCTATTGTAGCATAGGCAGCAACCGTATCTGCTGAGGTACTTCCTCCATAAAAAACAGTTCTAGAACTGCGGTTAATTTTCTGAAAACTTCCTCCCCAGCTTTCTCCTATAGGGTTATTTGGATTACCATTCATGACATATGCCAATGAAGGGGTATCTCCCATTTTGATTTCTCCATCGTAATGGTTTTCAAAATTTTTACCCATTGCTCCTCCTCCCTGTATGTAGTTCGGGTAGAAGTTCTTACTGGAAATATCTTCCGGGGAGCCTTCATCAATAAACCAACCTCGGTAGGTTGCATTAGCCTCAATGATCCAAAGATCCGGATGGTATTCTGCTATATAACTGTAAGCATTGATGCTCCACTTTTTATTTGGCCCCCCTATCCAATATACCTTGATATGATCCTTAATCTCCGGCTTGTCATGTAGAGCCTGAGCCAAATCTTCCAATCCTCCCCATACCAGTACCCAAAGTGGCCGATCACTTTTCTTTATTGTCTCCTGAATTATCCAATCCGAGCCTTCGGTAGCCATGGAATAACCTATAAACGGTGCGCTATTGAATGCTCCTTGCTTAGTGATTTTCCTAAGTTCCTCTGGTTTCGGGAAATCCTTAGAATGCTTTATTAGCTTACTGTAATCAGTTTCATATAAATCAATTATATGTAAAAAATCATCTGCTCTACCTTTTCCGAAAGGTGAAGAAATCAAGCCCTCTAGTTCAAAAAGATCGGCATACATCAGCAAATGAATCATAGACTGGAAGTCGTCCGGATCGGTGCCACCTATATCAGAACTGATCAGGATTCTAGGTCTGTCCTTTTCTTCCTGCGCTAGTAGTCCATTGAAAATCAAAAGACTAAGAACCAATAGAAACCCTTCTTTTAGATAATCAATAGTGTTCATATTCAATTCAGAATAAGGATAGGTAAACAAGTATCCACATTTTTCTTCCAGGAACTATCTGTAGGTATCCTGATCTACCTATGCTATAAGTAAATAGGTGCATCACAGGTTATCGAATTAATTATGTCACCTCCCATTTCCACTAAAGCAATATTAATCTCTATATTAGCGCCATCAAATAAGGGGTGCCCTAAAAGTTACGGGCTGAGATCATACCCATCGGTGAGCGATCACCGAGCACCTGATCCGGGTAATGCCGGCGTAGGGATTAGATTATTGTTCTCCCTTTTTTGAATAATCATAAAACGTTATTCAAATGTTATTTTCCATTGACACGAGTCTGCTCGCAGAGCAGATCAAATCCACCAGTCTACTGGAGTGGATCGCTGTGAGTTTTGGGGTTACTGAAGTATTACTTGCCCGCAAAAACAATGTACTACTCTATCCGGCTGGTATCATCGGAATTCTGTGTTCTGGTTTCCTGCTGGTGGATGCGAAGCTCTACGCAGAGACCTTACTCCATGCCTATTATCTGGTAATGAGTATTTATGGCTGGGCTATGTGGAAAAACCGATCTGCCTCTGGGGCATCCCATATATCCAGAAGTACGGTTACTGAACAAAAAATCACTTTGGCAATTGCACTTGGTGGCTGGGCATTTCTCTACTTTATGCTTATCAATTTCACCGACTCCGATGTGCCGGTCGTAGATGCTTTTGTATCTTCTACAGCCTGGGCGGGTATGTGGCTTTTGGCAAAAAGAAAACTTGAAAACTGGATTTGGCTGAATGTATCCAATATCGTAGCTATTCCATTGCTCTTTCACAAGCAACTGATTCTAATCTCATTTCTCACCATTTTCCTTTTCATCGTAGCCATATTTGGTTATTTCGACTGGAAAAAAGAACTAGACCATCCCCATGGAAAATTCAAAACTGTTTAGCCCCGAACTTTCCGCAAAGGCAGAGGAACTCGGTCACCTTCCCGATGAATGGCTGGCAGAGATTTATTCTGAAAAATGGTTCAAGCTTTTTGTACCAAAAGACTTGGGAGGACTGGGGTGCACCCTACCTGAAGCCCTAAAAATTGAGGAAAAACTGGCAAAGTTGGACGGGAGTTTGGGTTGGACAGTGACGTTATGTGCAGGTGCAGCCTGGTTTGTCGGCTTTATGGAAGAGTCACTTCGCAATGATATTTTCCCTGGCAGCAAACTTTGCTTGGCAGGAAGTGGATTTGTCGGTGGAAAAGCAAACTTGGTCGGTGACAAGTATCTTATTTGCGGGAGTTGGACCTATGCCTCAGGAGCATTACATGCTACTCATCTCACTGCAAACTGCGAGATTCTAGCTGACGGAAAGGCTATGGTTGATAAAAAAGGAAAACCTATTATCAAAGCCTTTGTTCTAGATAGAAAAGATGTAATAATCCTCGATGGCTGGAATTACATGGGCATGATAGCTACCGGAAGCCATGCTTTTCGCTGCGATGATCTTGAGGTCCCGTTAAATCGCTGCTTTGAAATTCTTCCCGAAAAAGCACAGTTGATTGCAACCGTTTACCAATATCCTTTTCTGCAGTTTGCTGAAGCTACACTTGCAGCGAATATATTGGGAATTACCCTTCACCTAAAAGAATTGATAGAACAAGCATTCTGGAGAAGGCATGAATACCGAAAATACGACAAAAAGCATCTCAAGTATTTCAAGAAACTTCTGGGAAAGCAGGAGGAAAAACTCCAAAATCTCCGAAATGATTTCTATCATCGCATAAATACCTCATGGACTGAACTTGAAAAAAAAGGTAAACTTTCTGATGTACAATTAAAGGAAATCAGCAAAATCAGCCGAAAGCTAACTCAAAAGTGCAGAGAGATAAATGGCAAACTGTACCCTTTTTCAGGATTGGAGGCTGCGAAAACCCACACCGAACTCAATCGCGTTTGGCGCGATTTCAATACAGTTGGCCAGCATGCCTTATTGATATTTCCTTTTTAGATTTTAGAAATTCGCATTCTATTTAAGAGACTTTTCGAACAGAAGCCTATTGAAAACATCAGTTTAGTCCCTTTTGTAAACTATTCTTTCCTTACCTTAGGAAGCTCAATAACAGCTGATATTTTAGCTTATCCGAAAATTTCATGAAGCATAAAAGTATATTAAAGTCCTTAGTCATTTTTGCCTTGGCGCTCTTTTTTACCGCTTTTCAGCAGCTGAAAGAAGAAAAGAAAACGCTCTATTTAATCGGTGATTCTACAGTTAGAAATGGTGGAGAAGGAACTCTACAGCGAGGCTGGGGTAATTTTCTACACGAGTTTTTTGACAGCACCAAACTAGCAGTCAGTAACCAAGCCATGGCCGGTAGAAGTACCAGAACTTTTATCAAAGAAGGAAGATGGGATAAAGTCCTCGAAGCGCTGAAGCCTGGAGATTATGTAATTATGCAATTTGGGCATAATGAAGGAAGCGTTCCTGATATCACCAAAGCTGGCTACCGAGGTGTACTTAGAGGCTTGGGTGAGGAAACCAAAGAACTCACTTGGCCTGATGGCACACTGGAAACGGTTCATACCTATGGATGGTATTTGGAGAAATTCATCAGCGACACCAAAGCGAAAGGAGCAATTCCCATCATTGCCTCCATGATCCCGAGAAACAAATTTCAGGATGGAGAAACAGAAAGGGCCAATCAGGATTTTGGGAAATGGGCTAAGGAAGCGGCAAGAAAACAGGGAGCATCCTTTATTGACCTCAATTCAATAGTGGCTGACCAATATGATAAATGGGGACAAGAAGTCGTAAAAGGCCTTTTTGAGAAAGATCACACCCATACAAATGAAGCGGGCGCACGGATCAATGCATGGTCAATAACTGAAGGAATACGAAATCTGGAAAATTGCACGCTCAAAGATTACCTGACTAAGGATAAGCCTACTCTTTTTCTGATCGGAGATTCTACCGTGAAAAATGGTCAAGGCGATGGAGCCGGAGGACTTTGGGGATGGGGTGATTTTATCGCTCCTTATTTTGATAAGGAAAAAATCAAAGTCCAAAATCATGCACTTGGGGGTACAAGCAGCAGGACGTTTCAGACGTATGGACATTGGGAAAAGGTGCTGGAGAAATTAGAACCCGGAGATTATTTGATTATGCAGTTTGGGCATAATGACTCAAGTCCGCTGGATGATGAAGCCCGAGCCCGAGGCACGATCAAAAGTGCCGGACTGGAAGCTGAAAAGATCTACAATCCTATTACCAAGCGTCAAGAAACGGTTTACTCCTATGGACAATATTTGCGGCAGATGATTCTGACTGCCAAAGCCAAGGGCGTCACTCCTATCGTGTGCTCGCTGATTCCCCGAAACAACTGGAAAGATGGCAAAATCATCACAGCCGAAACTGATTACGGCCTCTGGGCAAAACAAGTCGCAGACGATACTGAAACGGCCTTTATCGATCTAAATCAACTGGTGGCTAATCAGTACAATCAATTGGGCGAGGAATATGTGAAAGCACATTTCTTCAATGAAACAGATCACACCCATACGATTGAGGAAGGCGCTGAGCTGAATGCAGAAATAGTGACAAATTCTATTAAAACTTTACCGGGAAATGGTTTAAAAGCTTTTCTTAAAGATTGAATTTTATGATTATTCGCTTAACTGCACATATGTGCTTTGTATTAATGCTAGAAGTTCAAATTTGGCAATTCCCTCCGCCGCGGCGGAGGGAAAGGGGGATTTTTTCAGGCTAGAACCAGACATAATTCTAGTACGTGCATTCATGCGGAATCATACATTGAATTTTATGTATTTGAATAGTGTCTTACTTCAAATAGAAGAACTTAGCCAAGGATTTACTACCAAACTCTGACAAGGTCATTCGGTCTTCAGTCTCCCGTCTCCCAGCTCTCCTAATCCTCCGTCTTCACAAGCTCCTTCACCTCTTTACCATTAAAAGTCACATTAGTAAACTTGGCGTTTTTGAAGTGGTTTACTTTAAACAATTCATCCACACCGTTAATTGTGCTGTTTATCATCTGGAAGTTCTCCACCGGTGAATCCTCGTATGCATCTATCATCACGGCATATTTTCCACCGTCTTCTACTTGCAGATTTTCTATGATTACATTCTTAATCTGCGGCAGATAATCTCCCTCCTCTTCGTAGAACATATTGAATCGTACCGCAGCTTCCTTGTATTTACCCACTTTCACATTTCTCATATAGACATTCTCCACGGTTCCTCCCCGCTTTGAACTTGTTTTGATACGAAGAACCCGGTCCAGATTCTCACTGCTCATCACTAGGTTTTGAGCAAAAATATTCTTAGCTCCACCGGAGATTTCACTTCCTATGACCACACCACCATGGCCTTCTTTCATCGTACATCCTTCGATGATGAAATTCTCAGAAGCCACTCCGATGTTTCTACCGTCCTGATTTCTACCTGATTTGATGGCAATACAATCGTCACCTGTGTCAAAATAGGTGTCTTTTATCAATACATTTTTACAAGCCTCAGGATCTACCCCATCGTTATTGGGTCCCAATGTCACAATCTTTAATCGCTCAATCGTGATATTTTCACTCAAAACCGGATGAATATTCCACATAGGACTGTTTATCAATTTTACATCTTGGATAAGAATATTCTTACACTTGTAGAATTGCACAAACTGGGGCCGTAAGTAATGGCCTTCTCCAAATATTCTCTCCTCAGCGGGCACTTCATCTGCAACCATCTGATGCAGCAGTGCACGGGCTTCTGTCTGTCTGCCCATGCCCTCTTTCCATCCATAGTGCATTGCGCCGCACCACCACCACCAGTTTGCCATATCTGCATTTCCATCCAAAATCCCATTTCCCGTGACAGCAATGTTTTCCTGCCCAAATGCATAAATAAAAGGCGAGTAATTCATCAACTCCATGCCTTCCCAACGGGAAAACACAACTGGTAAATAGTCTTTGTCATCTTGACTAAACTGAATGACTGCACTATCCGCCAAATGCAAATTGACATTTGATTTCAGATGGATTGCACCCGAGAGCCATGTTCCCTCAGGAACAACCACCCTTCCTCCTCCGGCTTCATTGCAAGCCTTGATAGCTGCCGCAAAAGCATCCGTGTTCTTAAACTTACCTCCTGCTTTGGCTCCAAAATCAGTAATCAAAAAATCCTGATCCTTAAATTCCGGAGCTACAATCTGCGCACGGATTGATGGCAGCAGTTCCCAAGGATCTGCATCTTTTTCTAGCTCTGTCTCGGTGTCGGAAGTTTTAGAATTGCAGCCTTGCATCATGCCTACAGCAAGACAAAAAAGCAAATAGAAAATATTTTTTGAATGGGATAAAATTGTAATTGACTTCATAATGGGATTAAATTTCGGTTTCTTATGTAGCACGTAGCAGATCCGTTTTATGCAATTTTAGCTAAGGTTATTTGCACAATCGATTCCATTTAAACTAGCCCAAGAGCTGTATTTGTCTATTTTTTCAGATTTAGAATTCAGCCTTTTCTGCGCAATAATCATTTGTCTTTTGTACAAAAAACATAGCGTTTTGCTTGAATAAGCAACTTTTCACGGATTAAATCAATATTTCTATGATTAGCACCTTAATCATTTTTCTAACCAACTAGCTTTTATAAATTACACCCTGTATATATTCTAACTAACAATTTTTACTACCCAAAATGCCCAGAAAACTAGCCTTTCGAATGAAATTGATCCCGGGTTTTGAGGAGGAATATGAAAGACGACACAGAGAGATTTGGCCCGAACTGGTCATTTTACTCAAAGACACCGGAATCATAGATTATCAGATCTTTTTAGACAAAGAGACTTCCTGTCTTTTCGCCTTTCAGGTGATCGAAGGAAAAGCCAACTCGCAAGATCTTGGCAGCACCGAGATTGTCCAACGCTGGTGGAAGCACATGGCTGATATTATGGAAACCAATCCGGACAACTCTCCTATTTCTGTAGAACTTCCAAACGTTTTTGATCTGCAATAACCTCCATTTCCAATGACCCCAAAAGCTAAAAACCTTTTTATTCTCACCATACCGATCCTAC
This sequence comes from Algoriphagus aurantiacus, assembly GCF_035156405.1. Taxonomy (NCBI): domain Bacteria; kingdom Pseudomonadati; phylum Bacteroidota; class Cytophagia; order Cytophagales; family Cyclobacteriaceae; genus Algoriphagus; species Algoriphagus aurantiacus. Next base: position 42,564 of record NZ_JAXRUT010000007.1, read on the forward strand.
TGTTCTTCGGTTTCCATCAGGTAAAAAAAGAAGCACCAACCTCTGCTGAATGGCCCGAAATCAGCCAAACTGCCAAACCCTGGACGCGCTGGTGGTGGATGGGAAATGCGGTAGATGAAGAGAATCTTTCCGGACTATTGGAAACCTACCATGATGCGGGTCTGGGTGGAGTGGAAATCGCACCTATCTATGGGGCCAAAGGCTATGAAGATCGCTACATCGACTTTCTTTCCGAAGATTGGTTGAGCATGCTTGATTTTACGGTGAACAAAGCTCATTCTCTCGGGATGGGCGTGGATATGACTCAGGGAACGGGTTGGCCATTTGGAGGTCCGCAGGTAAGTGTGGAAAATGCAGCAACCAGGATGGTGATTCAGGATTATGAAAAATCAGATGGAGCGGCACTTTCTACTCCCATTCTATTTCAGAAGAAAAAAGAAACTCAGCCCGATGCACAATTGATCGCAGTGATGGCTTACGATGAAAATAACACTCCAAAGGAGATCACAACATTTGTAGACGATAAGGGAAAGTTAACCTGGGATGAAGCAGGAGATTGGAAGATCAAAGCTATTTTCTTGGATAAAACAGGTCAGATGGTAAAGCGAGCTGCTCCGGGTGGAGTCGGGTTTACATTGGATCACTTTAGTAAATCTGCTGTTGACACATATAATTCACATTTCCAGAAAGCATTCTCAGGTAAGGATTACGGTTTCCGGGCCTTTTATAATGATAGTTTCGAAGTGTATGGGGCTGATTTTACTGCCAGCTTTTTTGATGAATTTGAAAAGCGCCGAGGATATGATTTGAAGGAATTTCTACCCTACCTGGAAAGTGAAGAAAATTCGGATAAGGTGCGAAGAGTAAAATCTGACTACCGGGAAACCATCAATGATCTCCTATTGAATAACTTCACAAGGAACTGGACAACCTGGGCGCACAGTCAATCCAAATTGACCAAAAACCAAGCCCACGGTTCTCCCGGAAATCTACTTGATTTGTATGCTGCGGTAGATATTCCAGAATGTGAGACCTTTGGATCAAGCTATTTCCCTATTCCCGGTCTGCGCAGAGACAGCGCTGACATTCGAAATGTGGATCCAGATCCCATCATGCTGAAGTTTGCTTCCTCGGCGGCTCATTTAACAGGCAAAAACCTAGTTTCCTCCGAAACCTTTACCTGGTTGGGCGAGCATTTCAAATCCTCATTTGCCCAGATGAAACCTGAGGTGGAGCAGGCATTCCTTGCCGGAGTGAATCATATTTTCTATCATGGAGTCACCTACAGTCCAGAAGATGTCCCCTATCCCGGCTGGTTGTTTTATGCTTCCCTAAATCTTACTCAGCAAAATAGCCTTTGGCCACATTTCAAAGGGTTCAATGACTTTATTGCTAGATCACAGGCCATTTTACAGGCTGGAAAAGCGGATAATGAACTGCTGGTCTATTGGCCGGTTTATGATGTTTGGGCGGAGCCAAAAGGGAAAATGGAAATGATTACCGTGCATGCAGTAGATGAATGGCTACATCCTACCGCATTTTATAAGCAATCCAAAAAACTGATGGAGGCTGGATATTCTCTGGATTTTATTTCGGATGATATGATTGCAAATTCCAAGGTAGCCGATGGTCTGATTCAAACTTCGCAGCAAAATTCCGCAAAGGTTCTAATCATCCCTGAAACTGAGTTTATGCCGACAGAGACCTTACGAGCTATCTTAAAATTGGCAGAAAATGGTGCAAGAGTAATTTTCCAAGCCAAGCCAAAATCTATCCCGGGTTTTCATGCTGACCAAGAGTCAAAAGAGAATGATTTCAATCAATTGTGGACTTCAATACGGTTTGAAGGAGGAAAATCAAACCTTGGGAAAGGTGAAGTATTTCTTTCCGATAACCTTGGAAAAACCTTGGAAGATTTAGGGATCTATCGAGAAAAGCTAGTGGATTCCGGGCTTGATTTTGTCCGAAGAAAAGTAGAAGACGGTAAGTATTACTTTCTTGTAAATCATAGTTCGGAAACCGTGTCCCAGGTTATTTCACTTAACACTAAATCGGGAAAAGTGATGGCAATGGACCCGCTGACAGGCAAAACAGGAACAATTCCTTCTGGTAATTCAAGCGAAGGGACTAGTCTAACTATTTTCCTGAAATCAGGAGAATCTATTTTTCTCAAGACTTTTGATAAGCAAGTTGACTTGGAAGTCTCTTCTTGGCCCGATTACAGTTTACCATCAAAAACTACTGATATTTCCAAAAACTGGAAACTAACTTTTACCCAAGGCCAGCCAAATCTTCCTGCTCCCCAAGCCATGGAAATTATCAAACCCTGGACAGACAATGGAGATCCAGAAGCAGATGATTTCTCCGGACAGGCGAGCTATTCCTCTGAATTTGAATTTTTAAAAACGAATGGTAAGCACTATATATTGGCCATTGACAAAGTGTATGAAAGTGCCAAAATCTGGATTAATGGGGATTATGTAGGTACTACCTGGAGTATTCCTTATCAACTTGATATTACTGAGTATCTAAAAAATGGCAATAATACCATTAAAATTGAAGTAGCAAATCTAATGGCGAATAGCATACGATACCTGGATAGAAATGGGATTGAATGGAGAAATTACCACGAGATTAACTTCGTAAATATCGATTATAAACCATTTGACGCCAGTAATTGGAAAACAATGCCATCCGGACTCGATGGGAAAATTGAGATTTTAGAATTTCAATAATGAATTCAGCCTAAGCTGAGTTTTTATCCACTATAACCCATATAGTACAGGATACATGAACGTGTCTCCTAGCCTAATTTGAACTTCAAGCCCAAAAGAAAACCTATGTCATCAACCCAAAACCTGAAACAGCGACTCGAAGCTGTCAATGAATACGAGAGAACTCCCATTCCCAAGAACAAACTTAAAGGTTGGAAAAGCTTTATAGGCACTTACGCTGGTGAACATACCGCAGGAACTGAATTTGTATTGGGACCTCTTTTCGTAGCACACGGTGCATCCGCCGGAGATTTGGTGAGTGGCCTGATTGTAGGAAATATTCTCGCAATTCTTAGCTGGGCCTTTTTAACCGGAAAAGTAGCTGTTAAAACCAGGACCACATTGTATTATCAATTGGAAAAGATCGCCGGCAACCGATTTACCCTAGTTTATAATATAGTAAATGCAGCGTTATTCTGCTTCCTGGCAGGTTCGATGATTGCAGTGTCAGCCACCGCAGTAGGGATTCCCTTTAATCTTCCTATGCCATCTCTTACGGATGTTTACCCAAATAGTATAGGATGGATTATCACGGTTTTTTGCATTGGTGCCATTACGACGGTAGTCGCCATGTTCGGATTCAATGTGATCTCGAAATTCGCAAATATCGCAGCTCCATGGATGATTATGATCTTTATAGCAGCTGCGGTGGGTGTATTACCTAGATTAGGAATCAATTCCTTTTCTGAGTTTTGGCCTGTTGCTGAAAGTACCATCTGGAATGGAGTACCACTAGAAGGCCAATCCAAATTTACTTTCTGGCACATCATGTTCTTTGCTTGGTTTTGTAACATGGGGATGCATATCGGAATGGCAGACATGTCGCTTCTTCGCTACGCAAAGAAATGGACATACGGATTTTCATCTACTGCAGGTGTATTCCTAGGACACTTTATCGCATGGATGGCATCTGGAATTTTATATTCCCTCTTTCTTTTGGAATCTCAGGGCAGTTTGGTTTTCGCTCCGGGTCCCATCGCCTATGAAGCTGCCGGAATAGCAGGTGCTGTTTGTGTGGTGATTGCCGGTTGGACCACTGCAAACCCAACGCTGTATAGAGCTGGACTTGCTATCCAATCTATCAATCCAAAATGGAAAACATGGAAAGTGACACTCTTCGTGGGTTTGGTAACGACGATTGCAGCTTGCTTCCCTGCTTTGGTAATGCAGTTATTAGAATTCGTAGCGCTCTATGGGCTGATCCTAATGCCTCTGGGAGCAGTGATATTCTTGGATGTGGTTGTCCTTCCAAAAATGGGACTTGCCAGCAATTACGCAGAACTGACCAAGTCACATTTCAATCCGGCTGTAGGCATTACCTGGGCAATTTCTCTGATCTTTTGTTTGGGTTTGAATATTTATGGTGGAATTGAAATCTTCTTCCTTGGACTTCCGGGCTGGTTTGTAGCAGTTTTAGTCTACCTACTTGCATCAAAAGCTATTCAGAAAAAAGTAACAACTGTTTCTCCTACTGTCCCTTTAACTTATTGATTATGAAAAGTCTATTAAAAATCATATCATTCACTGCTTTAGCTTTGACACTCATCCCTTCCTTTTTGGTTTTAAAGGGAATAATAACGCCCGATCTTAGCAAAACACTAATGCTTATCGGTACCCTAGTTTGGTTTGGATCTGCCTCCTTTTGGTTGAATAAATCCGAGAAAGAAGAGGAAGTTGGGTAGGTTGTACCTGAAGACAAACTAAAGTCCAGCTTCTGGAGAAGCAGGACATCATTTAAAACCATTAAAAAACTACCGCGACCTCTGCGTGACCTTTGTGTCCTCTGCGGTAAAACCACATAACAATGAAACTTACATCAGATCAAATACAAGATCAGAATTTATTAAAATTAAGCGAACATGCCCGGAACTTTGAATTCCTGGCAGCTAGTCTGGACAAGAAAGGCTACAAAGTAGAAGTGCTGATTTCCAAACTTCAGGAATTACAAATAGCTATCCCAAGTTGGGCGCTGGGAACCGGTGGAACCCGTTTTGGAAGATTCTCCGGTGGTGGGGAACCTGCAACCCTAATCCAGAAAATCCAGGATGTAGGTATACTGCATGCACTTAACAAATCCAGCAATGCAGTTTCCCTTCATATACCATGGGATATACCCAATGATTACCAATCCATTAAAGACAGTGCATCGGAAGTAGGAATCGGCTTCGATGCAGTAAATTCAAATACTTTTCAAGACCAGGCTAATCAGGAAAACAGCTACAAATTCGGTTCCTTGGCCAATTCTGAGGCAGCCGTTCGTGAATTGGCAGTGGAGCACAATAAGCAGGTAATCGAGATTGGAGAGAAATTGGGTTCAAAAGCATTAACAGTCTGGTTGGCGGATGGAAGCAGTTTCCCGGGACAGCATAGCCTGAGAAAATCTCTGGAGAACACGCATTTGTCCTTACAGGAAATTTATAAAGCGGTGCCGGAAGACTGGAAGCTCCTCATAGAATACAAACCTTATGAACCCTATTTCTACAGCACAGTCATTCAGGATTGGGGGACTTCCTTTCTGCTGGCAAATAAACTGGGCAAAAAGGCGTATACGCTTGTGGATCTTGGTCACCACCTGCCCAATACAAATATTGAACAGATCGTGGCCACGCTGATGACAGAAGGAAAATTGGGCGGATTCCACTTTAATGATTCCAAATATGGAGATGATGATCTGACTGTGGGTAGCATCAAACCATACCAGTTATTCTTGATTTTTCAGGAACTGGTGAAGGGTTTTGAGGAAACCAATAATCCCCCACTTTCCTGGATGATCGATGCCAGTCACAACCTGAAAGATCCTATGGAAGATTTGATCCAATCCGTGCAGGCAATCAAACTGTCTTATGCACAAGCTCTTTTAGTGGATAGCAAATCATTGGAAGCTGCACAGGAAATCCATGATGTGACTGGAGCACAGGAAATATTGCAGGATGCCTATAGAACCGATCTTCGCCCTTTGCTGGCCGAAGCGATACGCAGATCGGGTGGAGCAATTGATCCTATTAATACATTCCGAACACTTAAAGTAAGAGATTCATTAATCAAGGAAAGAGGCTTAAAATCAATATCTTCTGGATTATAAACTTTAAAGCAGCTTTTCCAAAGTTTAGAACTTTGGAAAAGCTTCATTTTCTACTTTTTTATTTTTTTTGCCTTCCCAACTAAGGGTAATTACTTCTCAGGCTGTCAAGATAACGACACCACAAATCGTCATCACAGCATATGGGAAAATATAGCCAACTCCGAAAAATCACACAAGTCTTCAGCGAATACGGAATCGTATTGACTGGAGCTCGAAAGCATGATCACTTCATTTTCGACCTGAGAATGGACAAAATCTTCCTGAATGGGTTGATTTTCGAATTGGAATATGCCCTTAACAAGGAGCTCGAAGACCATAAAATCATTCAGGTAAACGCCCCGTCCCAATTGATCGCTTTGCTTCTCGATTGATTCCATTTACCCATTAAACATCACACAGACAATTATTAATGATGTCTAAGCAGCACTTTACTGATGTCTGCCTTGAGCCGAAAACAAAAACATCCATGAAAACTTCAGTATTAAAAATCACAATACTTTCCTTCCTTTTTTTACAAATGATTTCCATTTCATATGGCCAGGAGAAAAGCCCAGCGCACTTAGGGTTATTTTATCCTATTTCTACCCACGGAACTGAGGCAGCAGATTACAGCAACCATTTCAGTCTTCATTTACTCACCGGACTATCTGGAGGAGAAACTGGTGCTGCCATCTACGGTTTGGCTGGTATAGTCAAAGGAGACGTGCAAGGCGCACAGATTTCAGGACTTTGGAATAATGTCTCAGGAAAAGTAACTGGATTCCAAGCCGCAGGAATACTGAATCAAAGCGCTGATGCTACCCAAGCAGCACAAGTCGCAGGAATCAGCAACATAAACTTAGGCAATGTATCCTTTCAGGCTTCAGGCATTTTTAATACTGCCGAGATGGTGACGGGAGCTCAATTTGCGGGGATTTCAAATATCGCAGACACAATCGATGGAATTCAGGTATCAGGAATCGCTAGTCTAACCAAGTCAGTAAAGGGTTTGCAGGTAGCCGGTATTGCTAGTCTTTCACCTGAAATCGATGGCGCACAGATCGCCGGAATCGCTACAGTGTCCAAAAATATAAAAGGTATTCAAATTGCGGGAATTTCGAATGTAGCTGAGCATGTAGAAGGCATGCAGATCGCAGGGCTGGTCAATAGAGCTAAAACCGTTAAAGGCATGCAAATCGGTCTGATAAATATCTCGGACAGCAGTGATTATACCATTGGCTTGCTGAATATTGTGAAAAATGGCGATCATAGATTGGGGGTTTCGGTGGATGAAAATCTAAATTCATTCCTGACATTCCGCTCCGGTGGAAAAAAGGTTTACGGTATTATTGGCTTGGGGACAAATTTCGATAGCAAAGATGAAAATTATGGTTTTGAGGCAGGTCTAGGGTTGAATTTAACAGAAAGTGCCCACTTCCGATTGGATATGGAAGGAGTCAGCAAATATCTGACTGATTTCGAATGTAAGGATTACTACAAATTCAGCTTCCAAATACTTCCTGCGCTGAAGATTTCCCAAAGCATTCATCTCTTCGCCGGACCAACCCTTTCTTATATGTATGCAAATGAGCTGGATATTGTTGACCACTCAGGTTTGGCGATTTGGGATGAATTTCACCGCGAAAATTACCAAGCCATTCTTCTGGGATTCACTGCGGGTCTGAATGTGAGGTTTTGAGGAAACTTGTCGGATGTCAGGTGCTGGATGACCGATGTTAGCTGCATCGGTCACCCTCATCAAACATCCGACAGTTAACACTATTGCTAATATTCTCATAATTTTACCAAAAGCACTAAGGGTAAGAGCAGCTAAGCTTGTCATATCCATGAAAGCATCAAATAATCAAAGGTGACAGAGACCCTACCACTTTCGTCAAATACAACAACGCTCGTCGATGAACAGTCATTCGAAGCCGTTTTCAAAACCTATTTTAAGGCGTTGCACGCCTATGCAATGGCTATTCTTAAAGAATCTGAAGCTGCTGAAGAAATCGTGCAGAGTGTATTTCTCAAACTTTGGGAAAAGCGAGATTCTATTGAAATCAACAGTTCTATAAAAGCATATCTCTATAGAGCTGTGTACCATGACAGTCTGAACTACATCAACCATCAGAAAGTGAAACGGAAACATTGGGATCATGCGCATTATGAAATGACTCAGGGTAAACCTGAGCTAGTCGGTGAGCAGATCAAAGGCCAAGAAAATGAATTGTATGAGCGCTTTCAATTAGCGCTGGAAAAATTACCTGAAAAATGCCGGATGGTATTTAATCTCAGCAGGTTTGAAGAACTGAAATATCAGGAAATAGCCAACCGGCTAGACATTTCCATCAAAACAGTGGAAGCACATATGGGTAAGGCGCTGAAAACGTTGCGGGTGGAATTGGCAGAGTTTCTTCCTTTGCTTTTGATGTTTTTGATAAATATATAAGCAATGGAAACCATGAACGAAGAAAAATTGATCAAATATTTGCTTCAGGAGAGTAATTCCGAGGAGACCAAAGCTGTTGAAGAATGGATTTCTGAGGATGAGGCAAATCAAAAGGAATTAGATAAAATACAGTGGATATGGAATTCCAGTAAGGTGTTATTGGAAAAAAGCGAAGTGGATGAAAAGCTAGCCTGGCAGAAATTCACCACGCTTAGAGATCAAAAAGTAGAGAATAAACCAAGGCAAACTCAGCGTTTTTTGCAAAGCAATTGGTCCAGAGCGGCTGCAGCAATCACCTTGATATTTGTATCAGCTTGGGTTTATTCAGCCTTTCTTCCACAATCAGGAAAAGCATACTACAGTTCAGTTGAACTTCAGTCAGAAAGCACTGCCATAGAAGTTCCTTTGCTCGATGGAACCACAATTACTTTGAATAGAAATACCACGTTGAACTACTCTCAGAAGCTTTTTGGCAATGTGAGAAATGCGAGTTTGGAAAGTGGAGAAGCCTTCTTTGATGTGAAAAGAAATGAACAAAAGCCTTTTGTAATCCAAACTGAGAATGTTTCTATCACAGTTTTAGGAACAAGTTTCCATGTCAAGACTGCCCAAAACACAACAGAAGTGATCGTAGTCACAGGCTCAGTCCAGGTGGAAATCGATGGAAAGAAAGAAGTACTTACACCAGACGAAAAGCTGAGAATTAATCAGCAAACTGGTGAAATGATAAAGTCGCAACCTTCCAATAAGCTTTACAATTATTATGTTAGCAAAAAATTTCAAGCCGACAGAATCCCTTTGGGAGATTTGGTGAAGGCACTTAATGAGGCTTATGATTCTAATATAGAAATCACCAAAGCAGAATTAAAAACCTTACCTATTACCACCACTCTGGAATATGGCTCTCTGAATAAAAATCTTGAGGTAATTAGGGAAACCTTAAATCTGAATATAGGTCAACAGGATGGGAAAATTATCATCGAGTAATACATACCACTTTTGAGAATATAGGACTAGGGTTGAAAAATCTTGGTCCTTACTTTATTATATTCATCCTCAATTCTTGCTTTTAAAAATTTCACCTTAATGCCGCGCTCAAAATCACTTTTTCAGGGCTCTCTCCTGCTCTTGCTGGTATTGATCAACTCGATCGATGGATTTTCGCAAATGATGCTGGAGAAAAAAATCAGGATTCAAAGTGACGATGAGCTCAGTCTGCGTCAAATGCTGGATACCCTGTCAGACCAAAATGATTTCTATTTTTCTTATGAAAGTACACTGGTACAACTGGACAAACCCATGGGAACCGATCGGTTCTCGGGTACAATTGGGGAATTTCTATTAAAAGAGTTGGGTGATTCCTATGAATACAAGGAATTGCCTGGCTACATCATCATCCGATATGCCCCTGAAAAGCTTGATCTGGATGCTGAAATGCAGACCAGATTTAAAACCGTAACAGTCAAAGGCTATATTAAAAATGTACGAACCAATGAAGTAGTAAGGCAGGCTAGTATCTATGACAAAAATAGCCTTGCTTCTACTCTGACCGATGACAAGGGATATTTCAAATTGAAATATAAGAAGCTGGATTCGTCGATTTGGCTTACACTGAGCAAGGAGCATTATCGAGATACTACTTTTTTGCTCTTACCGACCGTGAGTATTGTTGCTGATAAGGAAAACCGCAGGTTCCGATACTTACCAGGTGATAGCACTACCAGGGAAATGGAAGATAGTTTTTTGGGAAGGATGTTTATTGGTTTCAGGCAGAGATTACAAGGTATGAATGTGGGCAGTTTCTTTGCTGAAAGCCCATTTCAGATGTCCCTGACTCCAGGTCTAAGCTCCAAAGGCATGTTCAACAGTCAAACGATCAGTAATTTTTCACTGAATTTAATCGGAGGATATACCGCGGGAATTGAAGGGCTGGAGGTCGCAGGGATTTTCAACATCAATAAAAGAGATGTCAAATCTGTTCAAGTGGCTGGAATATTTAACATGGTAGGCGGAAGCTCAAAAGGTCTTCAGGTGGGTGGCATATATAATTCAGTGTATAAAAATGTAGATGGACTGCAAGTCGGAGGAATATATAACCATGTCAAAGGAAATGTAAAGGGACTCCAAATAGGAGGAATAGCCAATCAAGTAGAAAATAATGCCGATGTTCAGATTGCTGGTATTGTCAATCTGGCCAGAACTTCAAACCACTTTCAGCTTGGCGGGATATCCAATATTGCCGTTGAATCTGCAGGTTTTCAATTGGCAGGAATTTCCAACATTGCCGGGGACTCTGTAAACCATCAATTCACGTCCATTATCAACAGAGCCAAAAAAGTCAACGGCTTTCAATTTGCGTTGATTAATGTTGCAGAAGAAAACGACTACCCAATTGGCTTGCTGAACTTTGTTCGAAACGGAGAGATAAGTCTTTCTTTAGGTCTTGATGAGTCAAGTTTCACTCATCTTAATATTAGATCCGGGGGCAGGAAAATGTATGGAATTCTTGGGCTAGCTTATAATCTTCGGGACATTGATACGCCTATTGGGTTAGAGGCGGGATTAGGAATACACCTGCTCCCTAACTCCAAATTCTCTTTAGACACAGAATTTGTAAGCCTAACAGCCAGCGATTTTCAAACAGTGTCCAATCATATTCAATCTTTTCGACTAGTCCCCGGATACCTAATTGGCAATCATCTCCGTATTTTTGCGGGTCCAAGTCTCAACTTCGCATTCTTGGATCCAGGTCAGGAGAACTTTACTAATGGCTGGAATATACTGGATAAAACCACTTCCAATGGAATCTACCGTAGTTTTGGGGGAGTTACGGGCGGATTACAGGTTGTATTTTAAGCATACGGTGACAGTGCATACCTCCTGGTTCAAGACTTCAGTCTTGGACCTCTTTTAATGCAGTCTTTAGACTGCCGGAGAAAAGAATAACAAATAGGATTTAATTGCAAATTAGATCCAGCTTCTGGAGAAGCAGGATAACATAACCTTGACACCATCGTACCCGCCCCTGCAAGAGGTACGGCCTGTCCCGCAATTTTGCCGGGAACATTGCAGTCTAGATTGAAAGAGATTGCTTCGTTCCTACCGATGACGTAATAATCTAGCATTCCCTGGCAATTATCACTAAACAGCGTCCTCCTGCTAAAACCTCCGTCTCCTTGGCGGTAATACTTTCAAAAAAAAACCCGGCCGTAGCCGGATTTTGTATGAGATGAACAACTTTTCACTACTTCTTAATTTGAATATTGCCACTAGAGACAACCCCAAATACGGTATGGGGAGAACCATTATCGATCTTCAATGAACCAGTAGATGTACTCTCCCCCACTCTAAGATTTCCACTGGAGGTTTTCAAATCAAAATTAAAATCCTTCAAGTCGGAATCTGTCTGTATATCAAAATTTCCAGACGACCCTTCAAATTCTGTATTTGGGCCAAAAAATGAATCATCCACACTGTAATTTCCTGAGGAAATTTTCAATCTTCCGATTTCCTGAATTCCGCTCAAAACTCCGTTTCCAGAGTTCAATGAACTGTTTACTTTCCCATCAATCTGACTAAACGTAAACTTCCCGCTGGAACCAACCGCATTTAAATTCCCTTCAAGGTTTGAGATAGTGGCATTTCCAGATGAAATCTCTAATTGAACATCCCCCTCTAGATCGTAGGCATTTATCCTACCTGAACTTAACACCAAATCTATATTGTCAGCACGCAAATTTGAAAGTTCTACATTTCCTGATCCCCCACTAAATTCAAAATTCTCAGAGGTAAGCCGGTGAATTTTTATATTACCAGACCCAGCCTCCACATCCATCGCCATCGATTCAGGACCGGTAAGATTGATATAGCCACGATTATTGCCAGTACCGATACCGTGTCTTTCCACTTCGATGATCAGCTGATTCTGGACCACTCGATATTCAATTGAGTAATTCCCCTTTCTACTGGACTCCAACGATCCCAGGAGTTGTACAGATTCGGCATTTTCATTTCCTTGATAAGTCACATCAAGAAATGAGGACTCAATCTCAATAGAAGTAATCCCGGTGAATTCTTCGTCAATGGACTGAACTAACTCAAGGTCAGCATCACAGGATGTCAATGAAGCAAAAGCGGAGCTAAGTAGCGCCAATGCTAAAAATCGAAATTTAATTGGTTTTGTTTTCATAAACAGGTAGCATTTTAATGATATATACTATGAACTAGTCTGCATACGCACATACGTACGCTGATTTAAATTTCTCTGTTTAGTCGATGTTAAGTATTTGATTTAGATCAATTTGTAAAGAAAAAGTCTTTTTCTGAGATGAATTAGAAATGAGGATTCATCACTTACCCAGCGCTGTCGGATCACTTACTACTTACAAATTTTCCTAAATTTCAATCGAAAAACACAGATTTTCAACTCATTTTTAGCAGATATAGATTAGACAGTTTACTTTGTATTTACCCTTAGCTGAAATAAAAAAAAATGATAGCCAATACTCCTGATCCACCTTATTACGCAGTGATTTTTTCGAATATCAGAACTCAAATTGAAGAAGGTTATGAAGAAACTGCCTTGGAAATGGTGCGATTAGCTGAAGCCCAAGAAGGGTATTTAGGACATGAAAGTATAAGGGACGGATTGGGTATTACTGTTAGTTACTGGGAAAGTTTAGATGCGATTCGCAATTGGAAACAGCAGACTGATCACCTCCTAGCCCAAAAAATGGGGCGGAAAAAATGGTATTCAGCTTATAAAACTCGAATTTGTTTGGTAGAACGGGATTATGGGTTTGAGATTTCAAATAGCTGAATTCGGCCATCTGAAATCCCAAACTTTACAGCAAAAAATCTAGTGTCTTTTGTCTTAACACTCATTCAATTATCAAAAAGCATAACCAAATCCTACTCCAGCAAATAATGGCCAAAATCCATTATTATTAAATATTGGATTGATATTGATCTTCCAGGTAAATCCTCCATCCACTGGAATTCGTCTATAGCCAAAATTCATAGTACCCATTAAACTAGGTGAACCATCTACATCAAGAATAAAACTATAATTATCAGACCCGTAGGTGGTACACGTATACATTCCTGTATTAGAATCGTAATATCCATCGATACAATAATTATTCTGATTTTCGGTAAAGGTAAAAAAAGTAGCCCCTAGACCTACCTCAAAGTAATGTGGCCCTTTACCCATCAGTTTATTCACCATCACAGGAAGGGAAAAGAAGGAATCCCCATCCAAGGCATAACCACCAAAACCAACTCTCATACCCCATGAGTCCATTTTAGTTTTATCAAATCGAAAGTCATAGTTAAAACTATAAGGTAAGCCTGGCCCGCCTAATTCCACATAAATAGTTTGAGTTGCCAGTTTAGTTTCTGTTTCCTGAGCAAGTACTAACTGACTACATGCCAGCAATAAGAATCCAAGGATAATACGTTTCATAAATATTGGTTTAAGAATTATTAATACGAATTAACGCATTTAGCTCTAATTTGATGTTTAGCTTTGAAAAAATTTACTGTTTTAATAGTTTTAAATTTTACAGTTTTATTAATTTTTCAAAAAACATTACTAATGCTTTTAACTATCTGATCTCATGCTAAGGAAAATACTACTCGGGATTTTTGCCGCAGCGATGGTGCTCGCCATTGTTTATATGCTGGGTCCAAAGGTGAAAAATGAAGAAATAGCCATAGAATTCCCTGAAGTACCTACTCGACTGGCTGAGCTGCAGAGCTATGTAAACCAAAGAGAGGATTCTGTGATCGGCCTAAAACCTGGAAATGAAGCCTACATAGTCTGGGCTGATAGCCTAAACAAGCGCAAGACTCCCTACGCTATTGTTTATATCCATGGATTTGGTGCTAGTCCCATGGAAGGAGATCCTGTGCATAGATTTCTTGCCGCTCATTTCGGTGCAAATCTTTTTGTAACTCGACTGCCTGATCATGGTATTAAAAGAGAAAATGGTTTGGAGTACTTAAGTCCTCAGGCTTTAGCCAACGCCGCTGGTGAGGCTTATAAGATCGGAAAAAGTCTTGGTGACGAGGTGATCGTTGTTGGAACATCAATGGGAGGAGCATTGACATTGCTTCTAGCAAGCCAGCAACCTGATATCAAAGCAGTGGCAGTTTATTCCCCTGCTATCCGGGATTACGGCGAGAAGCTTTCAGCATTTTTCAATCCTTGGGCCCAAAAAATAATGGAAAAGACTATGATGAAAAATAAAATAATTCATCAGACACGGGAAGGCGAAAAAGCCATGTATTGGTCCGAAGATTATCATATGAATGCTTACGAGAGTCTTGCGATCATTTTATATAGCAACATGAATGAAAATACATTCAAAAAAATAAAGCAACCCTTGTTTTTAGGATACTACTACAAAGACAATGAAGCCCAGGACGATGTGGTCTCAGTACCGAAGATGAAGGAAATGTATGAGCAGATTTCTACGCCAGCAACATTGAAGCGTGAAAAAGCTTTTCCTAATTCAGGTGATCATGTGATAGGAAGTTCTATTACCTCTGGAGACTGGGAAGGTGTACTCTTCAGTACAATTGATTTCTTAGAAAATGTGGTGAAAATTCCTGCTAAACCTGAATTTCAGGAGAAAGTAGATGAGTTGCTGCAAGTCCAGGAATCTATGGGGAAAATCGAATAACAGGTTAAAAGGCCAAGCTGTTAGACTTGGCCTTTTAACCTAATTAGTTATTCAAACTTCGCTCTGAATGGTTCAGCCGGTAAACCAAGATTGTTTACCAAATTTACTTCAGGATTATCAGCCCAGGCATAGCGAATCTCACCTGTTTCAATCCCTGCCTCTAACACAATCTGCACCGTTTCCTTATCAACGATAGAAGCAATGACTTGATGAAAATCACCGTTCTCCTTTGCCGCTATAAATCCTTTCACAGCTTCACCTTCATTAAGTTTTATTCCCTCACCAACGGATTTAAACTTGATCATCAAGTCATTTCCCTGTCTATAAAGTGAATCAAACTGAGGCCCCGAAGCTAAATTCTTGTCTCCATAAGCCACTTTTTTAGCCTGTAGCCAAAGTCTTTCACCCACATCCTTTTTATTTCTGGGATGAATATCACTGGCTTCTCCTATGTCGATTATCGTTGCCATCCCAGTATGAGGGAGTTCCAATGTCTGGGCCTGCGCTTCTCTTAAAAATGCCCAATCACTATCTGGCTGAACTTCTTCTCGCTCCATGAAATTGGCCAATTGTACAAAAAGGAAAGGAAAATCACCTTGTCCCCATGCGTCTCTCCAGTTAGTAATCATAGTAGAGAAAAGTTCTTTATATTCCTCATGACGACCAGCATTGCTTTCGCCTTGATACCAAATCGCACCTCTGATGGTATATTTGGTAATCGGAGCAATCATTGCATTGTACATCATCCCCGGCATCCAATTATACCATTCTACTTTTGGAAGCATGGGCTCAACTGCCCTATTTGAGTAGCTCCAAGTCCCTTCCAGTGAGATTTTCTTATCCGCTTCTAGCAAATACATTTCGCCTTCCTGTCCAATTCTAGGCTGATTATTCCAAGAATTGATCGCACGAATCGAGAGTACATTGTTACCTTCTTGAAGCATATCTGCCGGGATTTCAATATCAGGCATCGTAGTTCCCCAGTCCTTGTGATGCAACAATTCCCCATTGAGATACACATAAGCCATTTGATCCAAAAAAGGCAAATGAAGCGTTACATTGTCCTTATTTGCAATAGTAAACTTCTTGCGAACCCAGGCAATATGTTGTAAAGGATTTGCCTGAGGAAGACTGATCTTGTTCCAGTTTGAATCATCAAAGCTGATTGAGGAGGCTTTAAGTGCTGCAAGAGAGTCTGGGTTACTAACCAAGGAATCTCGCATTTGACGATTCGACTCATTCTCTTTCAGCTTAGCATCCCAACTGGCATTGTTTTCTATCACATCTTTTGCTTGTTCTGTAAACGAACCTTCCATTTCGGCCAAAATCTCGACATCTGTCCAGCCTTCTACAGGTGTTCCACCCCAATTTGACTCTATGATTCCCACCGGAACCTTTTTTTCCTGATTATTTCGCTTCGCAAAAAACCACGCAACGGCTGAAAAATCTGGCATATTCAATGAATCAGCCACTTTCCATTCTCCTCCTACCACATCATCCAGCTTTACAGCACTATAAGAATTTGGAACTTTAAAAAACCTGATCTGGGGATTTCCACCTTCTGCAAATTCCTTTTCAGCCCCAATTACCTGAGATTTAAGTCTCCATTCCATATTTGACTGACCCCCTGCCACCCAAACATCACCAATATAGACATCATTGATTTTTTGTTGATTTACCTCCAGAATAAAAGGTCCTCCAGCTGACAATTTAGGCAATTGCAACATCCATGTACTATCTGCTTCCACTGTACTACTAGTGACTGCACCAGCCAAACTTACCCGTACATTCTTACCAGGAACACCTTTGCCCCAAACGGAAATAGATTCATCGCGTTGCACGACCATTCCATCACCAAACAGCTTAGGTAAGGTTACTTGTGAGTCAAATTTTGAGGATTCACATGAAAATAGGATAAGTAGGACAAATACATTCCAAGTATGCTTCATAGGGTTTGGTTAATTCTAATGGGAATTTGCCTAAAAATTCTGAAACATCTAAACTTAATTCAATGAATGGGCGTGCAACAATACTTCTATAGCCATTTATTGACTGATCGCCTCTAATGAATTAGACAAATAGGCAAAAGGTGCATTCCAATTAATGGCAATTTCATTGGATGCGTAGCTGCAACTCTCGTCCGTATAAGATTCATCGGCAAAGGAACTGATGTAGGTACATCCATCCTGCTGCCCTGGATTCGGCCCACCAACTATAAAACCAGGCAAAGGAGGCAAATCCGGTCTCGACTCAGCTAATCTATGATGTGGATGCATAGGAGTTTTGCTTCCAAAACCAGTAACGTAAGAATATCCTGTGGCATTTCTCCCTAAAATATAATCTAGATTGTTATAAGCTCCATCCAAGAATACATGCTCATTACTCTGCTTATAGGCATATAGTAAGAGTATTCCTTGATTTGCTGCTACTGCATTTGACCCCCATATAAAATTCCTGACATTCGTCTCCATAGGAGTGTGGAAAGCAGTTGCATCAGTGCCTTCAAGTTGAGCTCTAGCAGCGGAAAGTAAGTTTATCTTAAGCATAGCCATCCATTCTTGAGGCAATAAGGTGATGCTGTCTTGATGTCTCAACAAGGAATAGTATCCCAGCCAAGCTACTTGATTCCAAGAAGGTAGTTTGAAACTTTGATCCGCATTAGCCAGTTCTTCCCAGTAGCTCAAATTATGAGTAGTGATAAACAGCTCTGATGCAGCCCAAATCCGTTCATCGATAGGATTATTATCCCCATAAGTTCCAGTCACGACATCAGGATCATAAGTTTCATTCATTTCATTTTGCGTGTAAAGCACCTCAGGATTAGCTATTGTCCAATTCCAAGCCTTTTCAGCAGCTTTCAAATAAGTGACTGATTCTTCAGGGAAATAAGCTTTGTAAACCCGGGAAGCTTGCGCCATTACAGCTGCAAAGTCCAAAGTTGCAGTACTACTTTTAGCTACAAAATAACGCTGAGACACTGCTAAATGCGGTTCAACCATTCCTTCAAATTTGGCCGTAGTAAGTTTATGATATACCCCCCCATCTCCAGGATCCTGCATCGTGATCATCCAGTCCAAATTCCAACGAATTTCATCCAGCAAATCGGGAATTTGATCTCCTGATTCGGGTATATTCAATTCTAGTTTTTGAAAATAGCTTGGATAGTCTTCAAAAAGAGACAGTAGGGTCCCCATGGTTATACCTGAATTCACCACGTATTTATTGTAATCACCAGCATCATACCAGCCTTTCTCCGAAGAAAATAAGTCGCCAACCTTTCTAGAAGTTGAAACTGCCGAAGGGTGAATCATCACTTGATCGTCTGGATGTCCCTTAGATCTAGCCCAGACTCCAGCATGAGCATTGTCCAATTCCAAACTGGCCCGCTGATAATAGAAAGCTTTTATACTAGCTTTTCCAAGTTCTTTATTGATGTCTGTCTGGATCTCGAAAGGATAAGATTTGCTCACTCCAGATAGTACAAAAACATAATTTCCTACTTGATTAAACTGTGAGAAATCAGCGATCCTTGAGTTTTGTCCAGAAAAAGTTTTAACAATATCTTCAGATAGTTTCCCTTCGTAAACGATATCCTTTTTGTCTAAATCCCATATCACAAAATCCTCTGCTTCTTCATGGTTTAAGATCACAGCGATCTTTTGTTGATCAGGGTAAAAGCCGATCTGATTGAGACGGATTGATTCATCAACAGGTAGATTTTCATCTATCATTGGAGCCTTACAAGCCCATTGGATCAAAAGCAAACTTAGAATTAAAATATGCTTACTTTTCATGTGTTTATAATTGTTTTCTAATGGTCATTACCTGTCCCGAAAATCGGGATGGAATCTCGCTTGGAGGATAATCATCCCTCTGTGTGTCGCCTACGACATGCTCGATTTCATCTGTTTATAAGTTAAATTTTTTAGTTTTTTTTTGAGAAATAGTCGATTGAACATACAGGGATTATTAAATATCCTCCTGTGTGACACTTGAGTCAGGCTCGATTTCTTTGTCCTTTTGGCTTGGCCCAAAAGAACCCAGCCTACCGGACAGGTAGGCAAAAGGCCAAGACGCCAGCAATCTTCCGCCCACATGTTCTTAATAAGTTGATTCCCGATTTTTTTAATACTATAATTTAATCAATACCCGAATTTGTAAACACCAACGGAAGGAATACCGACCCAGAGTGTATTTCCAATATTTACAGCACTGCTCACATTGGATCTCAGCTGAAGTCCGGTTCTATTCGGCGTCACAACCCCCCATATTCCCTGATCATTTTTATGAAGTAGCCAGCCTGGATTTGCATCCATTTTACCAATTTTTAGGCGCGCATTTTCCTGATTTCCGAGAAGTAGCAAATCAAACCCTTTGGATGCGTTCAGAGCAGCAATCGCCTGAATCGGTGATGACTGAATAAGTATCGGTAAAATCACTTCTTCGAAAACGCCATTCTTCAGGGTGTACATTTTCGTTTCAAGAATTTGAGCTTCGATTACCTTTGCTTTCTCTAGTTCTTGGGGAGTTAGAATATCTTGAATTGTTGCTTTGGAAAAGGCTTCGTGAGTTGGAAAAAGCGCCTTCTTTTTATACATCTGAGCAGCAAGTTCATCTCTAGAGAAGAAAGGATATTCCTCGCCCATCACGGGAAAAGTCATTAGCGGATCGATAGATCCATTGCTGTCAAAGTCTTCAAAATAAACTCGAACGGGATTTACATCGTCAGTTTGTAATCTAGAATTCAATCCCCAATTACCAACCAGCAACTCAGGATTTCCATCTTCATCCAGATCCTTAATGAGAATTGATGACCAAAGTCCTGATTTTCCGCCAGGCAAGAACTCTTCTGAGCGATCAACTATCCTACCGTCTTTTAGATTTAGAATACGAATGCGGTCAAATTCAGAAGCAATAATCAGTTCGTCTAATCCATCCTGATCCAGATCATACGTTTGTGAGGCTTTGACTCTAGATATATTTTCTAGGGAAATAGAAGAAAAATTACCCTCTCCAGAATTCATCCAAATTTGGCTTGGCACAGATTCAGGCCATCTTCCAGGCACATAACCTGAACCGACAAATAGATCATTCTTTCCATCACCGTTGGCATCCCAAGTGATTACGTTTTCTGAAGGAAGCGACCCGAAATCCAGTTGCGATTTGGTAAAGTTACCCGTTCCATCATTGATCAAAAGTAGGTCCTGCTGTCTGGGATCACCTTCCTCCAAATCAAAATATCCGCCTTTTGCCACGTAAAGATCTAGGTCCGAGTCTCCATCTACATCCAAAGCTGCGATAGATGTGATCCCAGGAAACTCTGAACTGTATACTTGATAGG
Source organism: Algoriphagus aurantiacus (assembly GCF_035156405.1). Classification (NCBI taxonomy): domain Bacteria; kingdom Pseudomonadati; phylum Bacteroidota; class Cytophagia; order Cytophagales; family Cyclobacteriaceae; genus Algoriphagus; species Algoriphagus aurantiacus. The sequence continues at coordinate 62,878 of NZ_JAXRUT010000007.1, forward strand.
TATCCTCTCCCATTGCGATACCTTCCTTCGAAACAGAATAAACTCTTTTCCCATCTGAGATTATTACTTCAGTACTATCGTCACCAGTTAAGTCAGCCTTTATCATTGACACTTTTTCATGAGACAGGCTATAGAGCAACTGACTCTGTCTCTTAAAATCATTTGGAAGTTTAGCAGTGGAGTCGATAAGGTAATGACCTATTTGAGTGAAATCTGATAAAATCCAATTATCATATGATATTTCAAGCTCTGCCTCAGCTTCTTTTACCTCAATTAGTTGGTTGATTTCAGGGTTCTTTATCCGGCTGATTTTCCTGTTTTTCCAGCGTACTTCAATAGAATCTGCTTTTCCCTCCCCTAATCCAAAGTGGAGAACTGAACTGACATTGCCTTGGTATCCTTTGTAAATCTGCTGTTCCTGATAGTTGATTTGTCCATTTTGATAAACGCTGACTCTAGCTCCCACTCCGTCAGAATTTCCTTCTAGACCTTTCAATCGAATCTGAAGGTAATTTGACTTATCAGATTCTGAAGTGCGGTTTTTGAATATTTGAGCGGGTTCATTCAGGTTATTCAAAATTAAATCCAAATCCCCGTCATTATCTAAATCTGCATAAACTGCTCCATTGGAATTCCCAGGTGTATTCAACCCCCATCTTTCGGATTGATTTTCAAATTGAATTCCATTGACATTTTTGAAGCCATAATTACCTACTTTGGTAGCAGGCATTTTCTCGATCAATTCATTAATTCCTGAAGCTGAAACCTTGGAATTTTGCAGGTATTCATTTCTATAATTAATAAAATCAAGATTTGTAAAATCCTTCAGAAAACCATTACTGACAAAAAGATCTGTAAAGCCGTCGTTATCAAAATCAGCAAATAAAGGTGCCCAACTCCAATCTGTGGCACTTATTCCAGCCAGCTGACCAATTTCTGAAAAGGTTCCATCCCCATTATTCAACTGCAGCATATTGCGCATCAATTGATGATGAAGCCCTGCTTTAAGGAATAGATTATAATGCTCATAGTTCTCAGGGGTGAAAAGCAACTTTTGTCTGGTGTTATCTTCTGGCAGCATATCAAGACTGATCAAGTCAAGCTTGCCATCCCTATTGATATCGGCCGCATCCACACCCATGGTATAAAGACTCGTATGCCCGATTGCTCTGCTTATCTCATTGGAAAAAGTACCATCCCCTTGATTGATGTATAGATAATCTGGAGCCGAATAATCATTCCCCAAATAAATATCCGGAAAGCCATCTCCGTTAAAATCAGCGATCGATGCTCCCAAACCGTAGCTCAGACCTGTCTCGGTCAAACCAAATTCTTTGGTTGCATTCTTGAAAACGCCATTATCATTTCTATAAATCTTCGAGCTGCTCATCGAGTCAACTGAGCTAAGCATCGCTTCGAAAGCATTAATATTTAGATTACTAAAAAGCTTTGGATTGTGATTGAGCAATAGCATATCCAAATCCCCATCCAGATCTAGATCAGCAAAATATACTGATGTGCTATACCCCGGATCATCTAATCCGTATTCTGAGGCCATTTCTTTGAAAAATGGAATTCCGTCCTTGTCCAACCCCTGATTGACAAACAATTGATTTCTTCGTTGTTCATCTGGTAAATCCCCAGAATAGCAGACATAAATATCTTTAAGGCCATCTGCATTGATATCAACCATTGCTGAGCCAGTACTCCAAGAGTTATCTCTACCGCCTGTTGCAGTTGCCAAAGTGACATCTCTAAATTTCAGGTTTCCCTGATTCAAAAAAAGTTTGTTTTGGCCTTGATTTGCGGTAAAATAGAGATCTTCCAATCCGTCGTTATTCACATCACCAACAGCAACTCCACCACCATTATAGAAGTATTGGTAAGTTAGAATATTAGCTGCTTGAGTTTCCTTGATCTGATTGGTAAAAGAGAGTTTGGTAAAATCAGTACTTATCAGCTCAAAAAGTGTGGTTGTTTCTAATTCTTTTTTTTCCTGACATGCAATAAATAACAATATGACTCCTAGTAAAATCCTCTGGAGTAAATTGATAGTACTGGAATAAAATAAGGAGAATTGAGATTTCAAGCGCAGTGGTTGATTAGAATTTTAGAAAAAACTCCGAGACAGAACACTCTGCCCCGGAGATTGGATTAATAAACCTCTTATGCTATACTATTTAATTAACTGCTCTAATTACTCTGATATTATCAATACCTATTACTGCTTGAATATCATTTGATGTGGAATTCATTACAACTAGTCTCAGCTGCTTTGCAAAACCATCACCTTGAAGAAAATCTCCGTACGTATTTAGGCGAGTAGATCCATTGGTTAATCTGGTCATGTTAGTAGATAAGGTGTACCAACTTCCATCCGTCGTTTTAATGAAATCACTCATAGGGATGTTATAGCTTAATTCATTACCGTTGGCATCAGGATACCAGATTTGCATCAAAAGGCCTTCAATAGATACAGTAGAATTTATAGCTACTTCGAATCTGATATCAAAATTAGCCGCTGGCGCACTTGGCTCATAACCTTCTCCCTCCGGGAAAATCTGAACCCCATTCCAATTAGCCAAATTGACGAGTTTGTCATTGTTCCATCCATAATTTGCTGGGAAAGCTTGGTTCATTCCCCCGAAGCTACCATCGAGACTTGAGATGCCAGGCTGTGAAGGCTGGATCATATCACCCGATAGTCCCCATCCCCAGTTCCATGGCCATTCAAGTACTCCATTGGTATCAAAATCAGCTATCATACCTTTATCAGCATAGATCTGGGTATTTCTATTCGTAGCTGACCCACCGGATTTTGAAACAACTCTTATGGATTGACCTCCTGAAAAATCTAGGTTTTCAGGTACAGTTACTTTAAGCGAGGATCCCGCTGCATTAGTCTCAAAGCCAGACGTGACATACACATCTTCACCTGGAAAGTAAACTGTATCTATGAAATAGAAATATCTACCAAACAGTGTAAGCTCATCCCCGGATTTTACATATTGATTCTTCACTTGAGTTACCTGCGGAGCTGGTGGTAGTGTATTGAATTCTATAATTGCCTCACCTGCTTTGTTCACTAATCTCAAAGTATTAGGAACATTCGGATCTGTAGCAACAGTTGGAACTGAGTCTCCCACTGTTACGATCACAGAATTATTAGTCACATAGGCAGTATTTACTCCTAGTGGATAATCGTTTAGATAAACTTGCTGTGTACCCAATAGATTATTACCCAAGATTGCTAAAGTACTTCCTAATGTAGCAGAAGTAAATGCACTGTCTGCTGTAGAAGGATCAGTATTACGTACCCGCTCGATAGTCGGCGGGCCTACATTTATTTCATCTTCTTCCTTACATGCTCCTAATAAAATCACCATGAGTAGTGATGAAGCGACCAAGAGCGAATGTGAGGATCTTATATCTTTTATGATTTTCATATTTTTTATAGTTCAATAGAAGTCCACAAATTAATTTTCTGGTGCAGAGAAATCATACGGTACAGCTGGTTTCCTCAAGTTAGGAGCTCTCGACAATTCTGCAGAAGGTATAGGGATCAGGAAGTTTGATGAACTCACATCAAAATATCGTGGTGATGAATCATCGGCAGGGATCTCAATTTCCCACAAGGTAGGATTAGGGATCTGATCAGCATATATTCTGAAAGTACCTCGATCCTGATTAGATAGGATTTCATAGGCTTTAGCAGGATCATAGTAGTGCAGTTTGGTGAATTCATACCAAGCCTGACCTTCCATTGCAAATTCTTTGATCCGCTCTTCGAAGACGTCTTGCCAAGTGACAGAAGTTAGTGCGTTCACACCAGCTCTCTCTCTTACAAGGTTTACATATTTCAATGCTTCAGCAGGATTGCTTTCCAAAACTGCCTCTGCATAGGTCAAGTAAACGTCTGCCAATCTTAGTATATATGTATTGATCTCTGTGCCTTGCTGTACTACTTTTCCATCATTATCCTCAGGACGGCCTACTACATATTTCTTCACCCAAGCCCTAGTATTATACTCTCTGCTTCCGTCTATACTTCTCGCAGGAACTCTTAGCTCTTGTGAAGAACCACCTGGAGGTACTTGAGTGATGTAAGGATAATGATCACCTGGGAACATGAATGTGCCTTTTCTACGCTCATCAAATACTAGATCATCATACATATCCAGCATCCACTTGGAAGCTCCAATGTCTCCACCCCATCCGTCACCGAAACCAGTGATTTCAGAACCGAAAGCCAAGAAAGCTTGCACAGAATTTTGTGCTCCCCATGCACCTGCTTGTCCTGCATTATACACCCACTGTAGCGCAGCTAGTGTTTCAACATTATTATTATTCGCAGTTTTGAAAAGATCCTCATAGTTTGGCATCAAAGAAGCACCTGAGTTATCTATCACTCGCTTAGCATAGTATGCTGCAGAATCAAGATCAGATTGGTTTCTTGTTCCTCCAACACCTGCTTTTGTCAAGTACATTTTTGCAAGCATACCTTCAGCGCTCCATTTGGTCAACCTTCCATTAAGTACAGGACTTTCAGGAAGATTCTCAGTAGCAAATCTGAAGTCTTTGATGATGAATTGCCACACAGATTCTTCCGTGTTTCTCGCAATGGTAGTATCCTGAAGAAGTGCCGTGTTATTGGTAATAATCGGAACTGGACCCCAGTTCTGCACCAAGTAAGAATATGCCAAGCCTCTCATAAATCTACCTTCTGCAAGACCATGATTTTTGATTCGCTCTGTCACATCTTCACCTGCATAGGCATCGATATTGTTGATCAAGGAATTTGACTGAGCTACTACATTATAGAAAGCTCTCCATGAGCCTCCATTTTCAGCAGTTTCACCTGTTGTATTGAATCTTACGTTTTCTAGTTGATAAGACCCAGAAGTAAGTGTACCACCTCTGGCATCACCTATCCCATGACTTGCTTTATCATTGTAAGCAAACCATACTATGTTATAAAGTGGTGCAGATGCTGCCAAAATCTGATCATCGGATTTGTAAAAGTTTGCATCTACAATTGCGTCCAATGGGGGTCTATCCAAGAAATCTTCAGAACAGCCCACCATTCCTCCAAGTAGCAAAGTAGCTCCAAGGACTAATTTTTGGAATTTCGTGTTTGTTTTCATTTGTATATGATTTTTTGGATTAGAAGTCAACACCTAAGCTGAATGTATACATTCGGGTTTGAGGATATCTACCGTAGTCTACACCGATCAATTGGTTTCCAGCAGATACATTGTTCCCTATAGAAGCACCTACTTCAGGATCATATCCTTTATACTTGGTGAATGTGAATGCATTCTGAACACCGAAAGCTACTTTCAGTCCTCTTACTACATTTTGCTTACCAAGCAATTCATTAGGGACTACATAAGAAAGGTTGATGTTTTTAATCCTAACATAGGATCCGTCCTCTACATATTTATCAGAGATTCTGGTTCCGTTTCCGTTTAAGTCAGTCGCTGTAATTCTAGGAATTTCAGTTCCTGCGTTTGCTATGAAAGGATTGCCTGACTCATCCATTTCGATTCTGGCATAATCGTAGGTTTCAAGAAGCATGTTTCTACCCAAGTTCACATTGTTTGGGTTGATGTTTAGGAATCTGTTATAGTTGTAGATATCTACACCAAGAGCTCCTGTAAACAAGACATCAAGTGCAAAGCCTTTGTAAGAAAATTGCTGAGTCATGCCAAAAGTGAATTTTGGCCAAGGGTTTCCGATGAAAGTCTGATCACGCTCATCGATTACACCATCCTCATTCAGATCTTTGTATTTAATATCACCTACGTAGATGCCATTTTGTTGATCAACTTGAATTGGGTTTCCAGAGTTATCTACAGGTCTTGCACTTGTTTCCACATCCTCCAGAGATTGAAACAAGCCATCAGCCTGATAACCATAGAACAACCAAGGTGCATAACCAGGCTGAGCTCTCGCAGTGAAGTTATTCAACCACCATGCAGTACGGTCGATGAATGCAGTCTCTGAGAAGAATTTCGTCACTTCGGTTTGGAAGCCTGAGAAGTTGTAATTAGAGCTCCAAGAGAAACCGCTTGCTCTGTTATCAATGTTGATTGTATTGATTGTGATACCGTAACCTTTGTTTTCCAAAGCTCCGATGTTTACTGTAGGAGTGCCGATGCTTCCCTCAGCAGATGTACCCATGTACCAAGGTAGCGGGTTAGGCAAAAGTAGGTTATCAGTTTTCTTCAAGTAGAAATCACCTTCGATCTGAACTCTGTTATTGAACATGTTCAAGTTGAACCCAAGGTTAACAGTAGAAGTCTCTTCCCATTTCAAATTAGGGTTACCAAATCTAGATACTAGGAAGCCGCCACCCCAAGGAGTAGGAATACTTGGTGAACTTAATGGTGCAAATATTGCATTTGCATCACCTTGATTACCAGTAAGTCCTGTTTCGAATCGAATCTTGAATTCATCTAACCAAGTAGCATCTTGCAAGAAGCTTTCTTCAGATACTCTCCATGCTGCTGATACAGAAGGGAAATAACCCCATCTATTTTCAGGTCCGAAGTTGGCAGAACCATCCGCTCGGATTGCACCCAAAAGAATGTATTTCTCATTGAAGGTATAATTTGCTCTCGCAAAGAAAGATTCCATAGCCCACTGATTAGCTCCACCGCTATTGGTAGCGCCTTGAGCAGAGCCAAGACCTAATTCCTGAAGATCATTTGAAGGGAAATTCACTCTACCCGCGTTCACGAACTCATATTGAGATTCTTGTGCTTCGTGGCTGGCCATCACGTCCAATGCATGCTTGCCCCAAACGGCATTATAAGTAAACATTTGGTTCCAGTTCCAGTAGAAGCTGTTGCTCGACTCTTGACTCAATGTGTTCGTGTCATTGGTCACCACACCCAGAGTGTAGGTTGGAGTAAAGAAATGACCATTGTTATAGTTAATGTTTGTATTCACCATAGAGCGGAACTTCAAGCCTTTCACTATATCAATTTCTACATTGAATCCACCTTGCATACCTCTTCTTTTATAGCTTCTATCTAATAGGTTAGCCAAAGCAATCGGGTTAGCTGGAGTGAATTGTAAACTTGATCCATTCACAGGATCTGCACCACCCCAAGATCCATCAGGATTGGTAACCGGTACATTTGGTGCCATCTGAATAGCGTTGTTGATCACATCAGAGCTACCTGTAGCTAATTGCTCATCCGTATGGAAAAGCTGCAAGTTCAAGCCAAGCTTCAACCATTTTCTTGTTTGGTTGTCGATGTTTGTTCTTACTGAATAGCGATCAAATGAAGAACCTATGGCTACACCTTCCTGATTGAAATATTCACCGGAGATGTAAAACTTGGTTTTCTCATCACCGCCTGTAAGTGTGATATTATGTTTGTTCAAAGGAGCTGTTTTGAAAAGTGCATCTTGCCAATTGGTACCCTCACCCAAAAGTGATGGATCCAAGAATGCTGCCGGAGGATCTCCACCAGTAATTTCGCGGATGTCGTTAGTCATAGTTGCATACTGACTAAGTGACATTACGTCTAAATTTTCAGGCTTATCCTGAAGTGTGTACAGGTAGTTGTAAGTTATTTTAGTTTCACCAGCCTTACCGCGTTTGGTAGTAATCATGATTACACCATTGGTACCTCTTGATCCGTAAATAGCAGTGGCGGAAGGACCTTGCAATACTTCCATTGACTCGATATCACTTGGGTTAAGACCTGCCAATGGATTAGTCGAAGAAGTGTTACCATAAGACACAGCAGCTGGCTGCACCTGAACTCCATCAATTACATATAGCGGCTGGTTGGTGCCTCCGATTGAGTTGACACCACGGATATTTACCGAGATCCCTCCTCCTGGAGCACCTGTGTTTTGTGTCACATATACACCAGCAGCACGACCTTGCAGGGCTTGTTCAACTGTTGTATTGACTGTACGCTCTATGTCTTCAGAAGTCACAGATACCTGTGCACTGGACATATCACGTTTTTTCATAGTACCGTAACCTACCACCACTACTTCATCCAAAGAAGCCATATCTTCTTCCATGGTGATGTTAATTGTCGATTGGTTACCTACCAAGACTTCCTGAGACTTGTAGCCAATAAAGCTAAAAACCAGAATGGATTGTGAAGAAGGAGCAGTAATTGAATAGGTTCCATCAACTTCAGTTGCTACGCCAGTAGTGGTTCCTTTCACCAGCACTGTTACGCCAGGAAGAGAGAGTCCGTCAGCTTCAGAGTTTACGGTACCTTTGACCGTGACCTGAGCCTGAACTACACCTACCAAGAGCATGAGCCAAATCGGTAATAGTTTTTTCATCATGAGGGGTTTAATTGTAATAAATTGGTATATAGGTTTTGAGCAGGAAAAGGTTTTCCCGAGGTAAAATTTAATCCGGTTGATAGCTGGTAGTATTTCATTCAGTTTAGGTTTTGTTAAAAAATCAATACAACAAACACCAAAAAACTGAGTAGTATTCCTTTCACCGAACTTGCATATTCAGTGTTGCTTGAATTTTGTAAAATTCAATCCGAAAAGAATGGGATCAGGTTTTTGGGTTTATTGCTTTGATCCGAATAAATGTAGTTTTAGTAATCTCCGCAGAGGGTATTCAAATGTTTTTATTAGGGGTATCAAATGTTAACCCCTCCGAAATCGATTGAAAACGAGTGTTTTACCTGTCTTTACATCCTTATTTCGGGTACAAAAACCCGAATCAAAGACCAGAAATATTTAAAATATTATTCGCTGAGCTATTCCAGATTCTTTTCCAAAGCTTTTTTCACTACTTCACCCCAAGGCTTAACATGGGTATCTGTCCAGTTTCCTTCAGACGATGCTGTTGGCAATAGCATAGAGCAAGTCTCATCTTTGTCCGCAATAGACCAAGCTGCCCATGAGATTTTTCTGCTTTCCATCCAGCTAAGCCAAGCATTCCAAGAAGCAGTATCTATAGGTCCGTCTCCTGTCGCTTCCATCCCTGCACATTCTGTGACGAAAAGCGGTAAACCATCATTAAATGCTTTCTCTGCTCGTTCTCTCAAATAGTCCTTGTGAGTAGCCGCATAGAAATGCAGTACATACATAATATTCTCTTGATTTAGAATTGGGTTTTGAGCTACTATGTGAATATCCTGACTCCATGTAGGCGACCCCACGAGAATCAAATTATCAGGATCATATTTTCTGATTTCGGTGATGATTTCTTCACTGTATGCTTTTACTTCCTCCCAAGTTTCGTAATCTGGTTCGTTAAAAAGCTCATAAATCACGTTTGAATGATCACCATATGTTTTTGCCATTTCAATAAAAAAAGCCTTGGCTTGCTCCGGATAAAGTTCATGGCTATGCCAATCGATAATCACGTACATATCTTCAGCTATGGCAGCTTCCACCACAGCTTTGATTTTCTCTATGGCAAACTCAGGATTCTCTAAATAGGCACCTGCAGGGTCAATTCCCATAGCAGCACGCACCAAATTGGTATTCCAGTCACTTTTTAGCCACTTGACAGAGGAAGCATTGTAAAATCTAGGCCACCAGTTATGCCAGCCAAAGCTCACTCCACGAAGCATAACAGCAGCACCTCCATTATCAGTCAACTTGCCATCTGTTACTTTTAATTGCCCAAAATACTTTACTTCCCCGACTGGATCTAGGATGGTTGGTGGTATTGGAGTGGGTTCTGGAGCTGAAGCTTCCGAGCAGGATGACAAAATCAAGCATGCGATGATTAAAAGTTTTTTCATTAGTTGGGTTTGTTAATTGAATTATCAATTATACACCAACATGATTTCAAACTTGGGTATCAATTGTTTCCGATATGGGTGGGAATGGTTAAATATGGAGCCAAAAAGCCTATTCAGCAGAAATTTCTTGCTGTCTGGCAGCATACTCAGAAGGTAAGATAGAGAATTCTGCTTTGAAGTGCTTCGCAAAATACTTTGCATTATTATAGCCGACCATATATGCGATTTCTGAGATGTTGAGTTGGCTTTTAGCCAGCAGCTGAGAAGCTCGTTTCAATCTGATCAAACGGATAAACTCTATTGGACTTTTACCGGTAATTGACTGTAGCTTTTTATACAAATGGACCCTGCTCATCCCTAATTCCTTGCTTAGGAATTCAACGGAAAGCTGCGGATCTTCCATGTACTTTTCTACCAAAGCCACTGCTTTTTGGATCAATTGATCGTCTAGGGAAGTCACCACTACCTCAGAAGCATTGATTTGGATTTTCTTCCGGTTTTGCTCTTGGATCACATTTCGCTCACGCAAAAGATTCTTTATGCTAAGCTGCAAAATCTCTAAATTGAATGGCTTGGTGAGGTAAAGATTACAACCACTGTCCAAACCCTGAAGCATTGTCTCCTCAGATTTTTTGGCAGTAAGTAAAATGACTGGAATGTGTGAAGTCTTGATGTCAGTTTTTACTTTGTGGCAAAACTCTCTTCCATCCATCTGAGGCATCATGACATCCGATATTATCAAATCTGGAATATGCTGCTGGGCTAGATCCCATCCCTGCACCCCATTATTCGCAGTAATGACTTGATATATATCAGAAAGACAGTCTTTCAAATAATTTCTAAACTCAACATGGTCTTCCGCTATTAGAATCACTTCCTTAAGGTCATTTACCTCAAGCTTATGCTCTTCCTCTTCTTCCTCCCAATTTTCAGGTATAATTAAGACTAATGGAATGCTTAGTGTAAATACAGAACCCATTCCCGGCTCACTTTCCACCGAGATTTCTCCTTTCATTGTTTTAGCAAAGTCCTGTACTAATGACAATCCTATCCCACTTCCTTGATTCAGTTGATTCTTATGCCCTTCTGTGGTGTAAAATCTGTCAAAAATCTTCACCTGATCCTCAATGGATATTCCAACTCCTGTATCAGAAACAGACAAAATCAAATTTCCCATCTCCTCATTTTCTTGCTGCAGTTCCAGTGCGACTGTAATAACGCCATCTTCCTGAGTGAACTTAAATGCATTGGAAAGTAAATTGAAAATCACTTTCTCCAATTTGTCTGGATCAAAAATCGCCTGCTGAGCATGCGTATTCGTTTCAAAATTCAAATGAATGTGCTTATTCTCAGATAGTTCATGAAAATCTGCCACACAATCTTTTATAAACTGGACCACATCTCCCTCTGATGGATGGTAAACCAAGCCTCCATTTTCTACATTTTTTACATCCAAAAGCTGGTTGATCAACTTAAGTAAGCGTCTTGCATTTCGCTGGATAATCTTGTATTGACTTAGTAATCCCGAGTTTTCAGTCTCAGAAATTAAATGCTCCGTTGGAGTTAAAATCAACGAAAGTGGTGTTCTGAATTCATGGCTGAGATTAGTGAAAAATTTGGTCTTCAATCGATCCAAATCCTGTATACGCTTGGCTTCACGCATCGCTTGCTCACTGTCAAACTTCTCTCGTTGTCTGGTCAAAAGCTGATTTCTAAAATAAAATATGATGGCAAAAATCACCATTACATACAAGAAATAAGCAATTGGAGTCTTCCAGAAAGGCGCCAGGATTTTTATATCTAATTTGTATTCATAGAGACTCCAGCCATCTAAAACAGTTCCAGGCTGAACTACCAATGTATAATTACCGGGGTCAAGGTTAGTGAAAGTAACTTTGGCTAGGTCATCATTGAGGTATATCCAATCGTCATTGAAGCCTATCAGTTTGTACCGGTATTTGTTCTTTTCAGGATATAGGAAATTCAAAGCGCTGAATCCGATAGAAAAAATGTTCTCATCATGCTTTAATACAAGCTGATCCATTTTATCAAGAGAATTCGGTAGCAGCACTCGATTGCTTAGCTCCTCTCCTACTGTTACTTCTTCATTGAACAACTGAAAATCTGTAAATACTACTTTTGGGTTGTTTCTTTCAAAAGCAAAATTTTCAGATTTAAAAATATTGTAGCCATTCGGTCCTCCAAAAATAAATTCTCCATTACTAGTCTTTAATGCTGCATTTTTATTGAATAATGCTGCCTGAAGCCCATCCTTCTGATCGAAATTCTGAAAGGCAATCGTGAATGGTATCACATTTCTATTAATCTCAGCATAGGTTAAACCCATTTGAGAGCTGATCCATAAGTTCTTATTATCGTCTTCAATAAGATCAACTAAGTAGTCGGTTGGTAAACCGTCAGCTTTCCCATAGTGAACAAATGAGCTATCAGACTCATTTAAGTAATACAAACCACTTAAAGTTGTAATCCATAAAACCCCATCCGTATCTACAAACAAATCGCTGATGTTAGAATCTATCAAACCATTATCCTGTGCTTCTGAATAAAAAGCACTCTCCTTTCTTTCGTAATTCAGCATATTCAAACCACTCCCCCCCGACACCCATATATTCCCTTCCTTATCTTCAGCGAAGCCTGTGATATACTGGTTATTCGTAAAAAACGGAGGGCTTCCGGCTGGGTAATTCTGGAATTCCTTTCGATCCTTATCCAGAATGGATATCCCAGAGCGGAGAGTTCCGATCCAGATTTTCCCGGTACTATCCTCAAAAAGTTTCCAAATACTCGGTCCAGGGATACCCGATGAATCTTCAGGCAGGTATTGATAATTTTTAAATTGCTTGCCATCAAAACTGCCCAAACCATTTAAATAGGTACCGAGCCATAGAATCCCCTCATGATCAATCATCAAATCAACGATCACATCACCTGTAAGGCTGTTCTTATTATCGGGATTATGTTTGTATTGTTTATAGGTATTTGCTTTTCTATTATGGTAATAAAGCCCCCCGCCATTGGTACCAATATATAAGTTGCCCAAACTATCCTCTACAAAAGCATTCACATCATTGAATGGAAGTGAATTCTTGTCTGCAAAGTTTTTGCGTACATGAGAAAATCTCAACAGCCCCTGATGATAATAGGCTACACCTTTTTTGTGAGTGCCAACCCAAATAATATCCTCGTTGTCTTTATACAATGAATAAATCACGTTGTGAGGCATGGAATTATCGTGTGCATTTTCACCTGTCAGGTAACTGACAGTTTGGGTGGGTTCATCCAACACGTTTATTCCCCCATGATCAGTACCGAGCCATATTTGTCCCTTTTTTGCTTCCACTATGGCTTTCACCATATTGTTACTAAGCCGATATGTACCTTTATCTTCCTGATTGGCTTCTATTCTATGGCTAAAGCCATCCACTCTAAAAACGCCCAAATCTCGCTCAGGATCAAAGACCCAGGCGTCTCCATCTGAGTCAATCATTAGTTCATAGGAAGCTAAAGAAGGTATCTCTCCTTTTGGAAGTGTCAATGTTTTCGTAACGATAAGCCGATTTGGATCAAGTAAATCGATGACTCCAGAACTGTGAATCACCCAAATAATACCATCAGGTGCTTCGGCGATTGCGGCTATTTGATCCGAGAAAAGACTACCTTTTTCATTAGTCTTTTGCACATACCTTGTTTCCCCAGAGTCTACATCATAAACACTGATCCCCTTAGCTGGGTGTGTAAACCAAAATCTGTTTTGACGATCTTTCATCAGCATCCCTACCGAATCAGAAGCTAGATGATAAACTGAGGAAAAAACTTTAACGCCACGAGAAAACTGTTCATTCCTAGGATTGTAAATATCAAATATCCCATTCACATTTTTAACCCACAGCTTATCTTCTGGGCCTACGAAAATCTTGAGAATGTTATTATGAGATATGGAAGTGGAATCTTTGGTGTTTAAAAAAATCTTGGTTCGCGTGCCATCATATCGATACAATCCATAGGCAGTGCCATACCACATCATGCCATCTGCATCTCTGACCATACTCAGAATATTGGAATTGGATAAACCCAGACTTTCGTCAAGGTTGCGGAATACCAGCTTTTCTGATTCGCCTTGCCCAACTACTGAGCCTGCCCAAAGTATCATCAAACAAGCTATTCCTCTTACCACAAATCCTTTCATACAGCTGTAACTATGGATGTCATATTATGAGAACTGTAGGAAACATCTTATTTCCATCTCAATATTTTACAAATTGAGGGATTTTTTTTTACTAAAAAAGTCCGATCGAGGAATCTCAACCGGACTTTTCTACCTTTTTAATGAAAGATACTTAGATGAATCTGTTTAATAGATTTTCGAAGTATTCCTGCTTACCGCTTGTCTGTATAGGTTCTCCTACCTCAGCTGCATAGTTTCTTAAATCTTCAAGGGTTAGACTTCCCTCTTCGAAAGCCTTCCCTTTTCCAGAATCATAGCTCGCATAGCGATTCTTTCTTCTTTCTAAATAGTCAGATTTGTCCAAAATGTCCTGAGCGATCAGCATACCTCTCGCAAAAGCATCCATACTTCCAATATGTGCCAGGAATAGATCATCCATATCAGTTGAGTTTCTTCTGATTTTTGCATCAAAGTTCACTCCACCACCTTGAATACCCGCAGAAGTCAATAACACAAGCATTGCTTCTGTCATTTCCTGTAAGTTCATAGCAAATTGATCAGTATCCCAACCGTTTTGGTAGTCACCTCTGTTGGCATCGATGCTTCCAAGCATCCCTGCATCAGCACATACTTGTAGTTCATGCTGGAAAGTATGCCCCGCCAATGTAGCGTGGTTTACCTCGATATTCAATTTGAAATCTTTGTCAAGACCGTGCTGTCTCAAGAATCCAATTACAGTAGCAGCATCATAATCATACTGGTGTTTAGTTGGCTCCATAGGCTTAGGCTCGATGAAGAATGTTCCTTTGAAACCATTCTTTCTAGCATAGTCTCGTGCCAATGTTAGGAACTGAGCAAGGTGCTCAGTCTCACGCTTCATATCTGTGTTGAGCAAAGACATATAGCCTTCACGACCACCCCAGAACACGTAATTTTCACCATTTAGGGCAATCGTCGCATCTATTGCGTTTTTCACCTGAGTGCCTGCCCATGATACCACGTTGAAATCCGGATTGGTAGAAGCACCATTCATGTAGCGAGGATTGCTGAATACGTTTGCGGTTCCCCAAAGTAGTTTCACACCTGTGTCTGACTGCTTTTGCTTAGCATATTCAGTGATGATTTGCATTCTTTTTTCATACTCTCCCAAGCTTGATCCTTCATCGATCAAGTCAATATCATGGAAGCAATAGTAAGGCGCTCCGATTTTAGTGATGAATTCAAAGGCAGCATCCATTTTATCTTTGGCTCGCTGAATGGGGTCAGCAGAAGCATCCCAAGGATGAACGATGGTACCTGGACCGAATGGATCTCCACCGGTTCCGCAGAAGGAATGCCAATAGGCAATAGCAAATTTGAAGTGCTCCTTCATGGTTTTACCAGCGATTATACGATTTTCATCATAAAATCTAAAAGCTAGTGGATTATCACTTTCCTTTCCCTCGAAAGGGATTTTATCGATTGATGAGAAATAAGTTTTTGACATTTTTCTTGTGGTTTATTAGGTATTTATAGGTTTGAAATTCAATTATAAGGTTATTTTTTGGATTGCTTCCAAATGACTTTTCCATGTAGCATATACCTCTTCGTAGGGATCAAAGAAATGCTCATTCGGCTCTATTGTTTCCAGTAACTCCAATCCTGCAAAAGCTTCTGATTCGGTGGCAAATACACCAGCACCAATGCCCGCTCCTCGAGCCGCACCTTGGGCACCATCTGTATCATACAATTCCAGCACGACTTTATTCATATGAACAAAAGTCTTACGGAATACTGGACTAAGGAACATATTGGCTTTGCCAGCTTTTACAGTCTTAAGATCCAATCCCATTTCCTGCATAATTCGGAATCCAAAGGTAAGAGCCGAAACAATCCCCTCTTGAGCAGAACGAACCATATGTCGCTTGTCATGCTTAAGTAGATCCAAGCCTAACAAATGTGCTCCGACATACTTATTTTGCATGATACGCTCAGCTCCGTTTCCAAAAGGAATAAAAGTCAGACCTTCAGACCCAATAGGTGCAGAACTGCCCAGATTATTCATTTCATCGTACTCAATATGAGCAGCACCCATGACTTTTTTTAGCCAGCTGTTCAAAATACCAGTTCCATTCACACAAAGCAAAACACCATACGATGGTTTTTCTTCAGAGTGATTTACATGTACAAAAGTATTAACTCTTGACAAAGGATCATGAAGGGGTTTATCTGCAACCCCGTAAACTGTGCCCGAAGTGCCAGCTGTAGTCGCCAATTCCCCCGGCTTTAATACCTGAAGGGAAAAAGCATTATTTGGCTGATCACCTGCACGATAAGATATAGGAATACCTTCTTCTAATCCTGTAACTTCAGATGCCAAAGCTGAAACTCTTCCTTGAATAGAATAAGAAGGAACCACTTCAGGAATCCAAGATTTGGAAATCTGGTAGTTATCAAGAACCTTATCACTTAAGCCATTTTTCTGAAAATCCCAGAATATTCCTTCGGACAGACCTGTTTCGGAAGTGAAGATCTCTCCGCTCAATTTCATCGCAATGAAATCGCCAGGAAGCATCATTTTATGGATTTTATCGGCTAAAGCAGGTTCATTCTCTATCACCCAGCGAAGCTTGGATGCGGTGAAATTCCCGGGGGAATTCAGCAGGTTCTTTAAGCAATATTCCTCTCCAAGTTCTTTGAAAGCCTTTTCACCTATTCCTACAGCGCGGCTATCACACCATATAATGGATGGTCTGAGGACATTTTGATCCTTATCAACTAGTACCAGACCATGCATTTGATAGGCGATACCGATTCCTTTCAATTCGCCTTTTTTCACTGCAGTCTTATTAATAACATAGCGGATAGAATGCTGCACATACTTCCACCATGTCTCAGGATCCTGCTCTGCCCATCCTTTTTCAGGAGAATCTATGATCATTTCCTCCTCTGGAAACGCCTTGGAAAGTAGAGATTTCCCTGTGTCTGCATCTAATAATGAAGTTTTTACAGAGGAGCTCCCAATATCAATTCCTAATAATAATTTTCTCATTTAACCTATGTTTTACCAGAATACGATGTACAATGCTGCAGTAATGCCAGCAATCAGAACAGCACCTATTTTAAATGTAGCACTGGTGCTGAACAGTTCTTTATTTATCTCTATGCTGTTTGGATGATCTTTTCCTTTACCCTCTATCAGACTAATAATAATCATCAAAGCAGCAAGTACCAAGAAAACAATCCCCATCCTATCAATGAATGGTAAGTCTGGAAAAACGATCTTCAACACTACTGATAGCGGAATACTCATTGCAGCAGCAGTCAATGCAGCATTTGAAGTTGTTTTCTTCCAGAATACACCAAAGAAGAAAATAGCAAATACACCCGGACTAATGAACCCAGTATATTCCTGAATAAACTGGAATGCCTGATCCAATGCACCTAAAGCCGGAGCTACGATGGAAGCTACTCCAAAAGCAACTAGCGCAGTGATACGACCAACTTTTACCTGCTTAACCTCAGAAGCGTCTCTTTCAATGTACTTTTTGTAAATATCCATGGTGAAAATGGTAGAAGTACTATTTGCCATAGATGCCAAGGAAGATACAATAGCGGCAGTTAAAGCGGCAAAAGCGAGACCTTTCAAGCCAACCGGCAATAATTGAAGTAAGGTAGGATAAGCTCTATCAGATTTTATTAGACCAGTTACGGGATCTTTCATTGACTCGATAAAACCCACGTCTATTCCGTTTTCCACAATGACGAAAGCTGCTATACCTGGGATCACTACGATCAGAGGCATAAGCAATTTCAAGAAACCTGCGAAAATCATCCCTTTCTGTGCTTCATCCAGACTTTTCGCCGCCAGTGCTCTTTGTGTGATGTATTGGTTGAAACCCCAGTAGCTTAGATTGGTAATCCACATACCTCCGACTAAAACGGAGATTCCTGGAAGGTCAAGGTAGGCATCACGAGTCCCTCCAGCTCCATCAGGAATCATCATCTCGCCTTGTGATAAAATCATAGAGAATTTTTCAGGAACTTCCCTTCTCAACAATCCTAAGCCTTCCCATGCGTCACCTCCTCCTACCATTTGCAGCGCAATGTAGGTAGTAGCAAGTCCACCTGCTATTAGAAAGACTACTTGAATCACATCAGTCCAGGCAACAGCTTTCAGACCTCCATAGATTGAATAAATCATAGCAAAAAGTGCCAATCCAAAAATACCATAGCCCATCGGGACATTTAGAATGGTATTTAAGCTCAAGGCTCCCAGGTACAATACAGAGGTAAGATTGACAAAAACATAAAGTAATAGCCAGAAGATTGCCATAGTGGTTCTTACCCGTGTATCATATCGATCCAGTAAGAAACCCGGCATAGTGTAAATGCCTTTTTTGAAATAAACCGGTAAAAAGAATATCGCAACTACTAGTAACGTAACTGCAGCCATCCATTCGTAAGTAGAGATAGCTAATCCCAAGGCGAAACCTGACCCGGACATGCCTATGAATTGCTCGGCTGAAATATTTGAAGCAATTAATGAAGCTCCAACTGCCCACCAAGGCAATGCCTTGGAAGCAAGAAAATAATCGGAAGAATTTTTAACGTGCCCTTTCTTCTCACGAGACACAAAAAAACCCATCCCGATGATGAGTAAACAATAGCCTATAAAGACGACTAAATCTAAAGGTTCTAAGAGCATAAAATGTTAGGTTAGGTTTTGGGCAGTTAGTTTGGGTAAACGACTAATCTTTTTAGAATAGGACGTTAAAGATAATATTTTCAAGATAATGTCAGTAATAAATAGCGGACATTTAAAATTAATCGAATATTAGTTGTAAAAATTCTATAGAAACAGTGGAAAACTTCTTACCTCGAAAATATTCCAAATAACTGATACCGGTACAGTTACTTACAAAAACATGCGTTGCATCCTCTAATTCGATGAGTTCAAATTCTCCTTCGATATAAGGGATCGAATTTCGATCTAGCTGTTCCATGATAATTTGTCGGCTCACTCCATTGATACAGCTACAGCTTAAAGAGGGAGTGTAAACAATCCCATCTTTAAACCAAAAAATATTTGATGTGCCTGATTCTGAAACATATCCCCTGTAATCAAGCAAGATTATTTCATCTAATTCCCTTACTTTTCTCTCTTGATTTGCCAAAACATAAGGCAAACTATTAAGTGACTTGAAAGCAGACCAGACCGTAGGATATAACTGGATTTTCAAAGAAACATCAAATTCATGCTTGACTGCAGGAGCTGGCTTATACTCTGAAATTTGGAGCATTTGAAAAACTTCAGCTCCTTCCGGCGTATACTTACCCAATCCCGCCCTATAGACATTCCATCGAACTCGCTTTCTTTCAGAGGGATATTTAGCAGCTAAGAAATCTAGAAGCTGTGACGTGTCAATTGCTTCAGAATCCAAACCAAGTACTTGCATTCCTCCTACTAGCCGTTGTAAATGCTTAACGAAAAACCTAATTTCAGCTTTGTCCCACATCATAGTTTCAAACAAACCGTCTCCAAAGCTGACCGCCCTATTAGGAACTTTTATATTATCATTACAGATCCAAGATTCGCTTGAAGATGATTTTTGAAAGATTGTTTCGATTTCGATCATAAAACTGTTCATTATCGGTCAGACGATAGTTTTGTTTACTAAAGTAGATGTTAAACTATGTCAACTAGAGACCATTTAAATCGCATTCTATACAATAAACATGAATTTTTGCATGAAATAGTAGGAACGATTTTACCTTAGCATCAAAATTGGATTATTTAGAACCAGATGGCAAATAAAAGTAGCGTTTTTGATATGATCGGACCAATAATGATAGGGCCATCCTCTTCGCACACAGCTGGAGTAGTTAGAATCGCTAGAGCTGCTATCCGTGTTTTGGGAGGAGTTCCAGAAGATGCTTCCATTACGTTTTTTAATTCTTTTGCAAGAACTTACGAAGGACATGGAAGTGATCGTGCAATCATAGGCGGTTTGATGGACTTCAAAACTGACGATGCTAACATCAAAAATTCACTTGATCTAGCTAAAGAAATAGATTTCACTTTTCGATTTAAGTCAATTGGTAATTCATCCATCCACCATCCAAATACGATAAAACTTAACCTGAGAAAAGGTGAAAGATCGGTGGAAGTGGTAGGTGAGAGTCTAGGAGGTGGAGTGATCAACATCGCAGAAGTTGATGGATTTGTCGCAAATTTCTCAGCGGCTGATCATACGCTTATTATCAAGGCCGAAGATATTTCGGGAGCAGTGGCTTTCATCTCTGCTGTGATCGCACAAGAAAAAGCCAATATTGCAACCATGTCTGTCTCTAGAAAAGGTAAGCATGATCTCGCATGCCATGTGATAGAAATGGACTCTGGAATAAAAGAAATCACACTTAATTACCTCAAATCTTTACCCTGGATAACTGAACTAATTTATATACCTGACATTGACCTTTAACTACACTATGAAAAAATTCCTATTAGGCTTTGCTTTGGCGACTGGGATTGGTTTTTCAACTTTTGCACAAGAAACAGTTATCCCTACAGGGCCTATTGACTTAGAGACAGCTGTGTCAATTGCGTTGGAAAATAACCTGACGCTGAAAAGAAGCGAACTAAACCAAATTTCTAATGAAGCTACCCTACTTCAAAATCAAGGGCAGCGGTATCCAAACCTCACAACAGGCGCAAGCTCTGGATATAGATGGGGTCGTTCTATCAACCCTGTATCAAACTTATTTGAGACAGCTCGTATCGGAAACATCAATGTGTCTGCTTCATCAAACGTCACTCTTTTTGCGGGTAACCAAATCAATAATTCCATCAAACAATCCAAAGTAGATTTGGAAGCTGGGATGTATAATATTGAAGCGACAAGAAATGACATCACACTGAACATTATTAATTTGTTTATAAATGTGGTATTTAACCGTGAGCAAGTGAATGTTGCTGAAAATCAACTATCAACTACAAAAGATCAACTAAGTAGAACCACCAAATTGGTGGATGCAGGATCATTGCCTTTTTCTGATCAGTTGGATGTGCAGGCACAAAATGCTACTAATGAGGTTAATTTGATCAATGCTAAAAACAATTATAATATAGCTAAGCTGAATCTTGCCCAAGCATTGCAAATACCTTATACTCCAGACTTTTCGGTAATTGAGCCTGAATTCGAAATAAATGAATTATTGATGGCAACGGAAACACCAAAGGATATTTATGCGGCAGCATTAGAAACAATGCCCGAGATAAAAGCTGCTCAGGCAAACATTGAGAGTGCTGAGTATGGAGTGAAACTTGCTCAAGCGGGATACTACCCTACTCTGGGAGTTGGGGCCAATATTTTCTCAAACTATGTAGATCAGGCTTATGGAACAGAAAAACCAACCTTTGGTCAGCAAATAGAAAACAACCTTTCTGAATCTGTTAATCTTCAACTGAGTATTCCACTATTTTCCAGACTAAACAACAGGGCCAGTGTACAACGGGCTAGAGTTCAAAAGCAGATCAGCGAGGTAGCTGCACTCGAAGCTGAGAATCAATTAAGAAACGATATAGAAACTGCATATAATAGTGCTTTAGCCGCACAACTGACATACGAATCATCTCTGATTCAAGTAGAAAGTCTTCAAGAATCTTTCCGAATTTCCCAACAGCGATTTGATCTTGGAGCAATCAACTCAGTTGATTTTCAAGTTGCGCAAAACAACCTTTTCAATGCACAGGCAGATCTTCTAAATGCTAAATACACTTATATTTTCAGAGTAAAAGTTCTTGATTTTTACCTGGGTAATCCAATTAATCTTAATTAAACCATGGCCAATAAGAAATCAAATAAACTGTTATATTACCTTCTTGGAGGTATAGTAGTACTAGTTATTTTTGCTGTAATCGCCCGAAATGCCGGGTGGGTAGGTGGAGACAAGGAAACTCAGGTGGAAGTCACTGCCGTAAAAAGAGTTGCAATCATTGAAAAAGTAAGTGCATCGGGTGAGATTCAACCCGAAGTAGAAGTGAATCTAAGTCCTGATGTAGCAGGTGAGATTATTTCATTGAACGTTAAAGAAGGAGATTCTGTAGCCTCTGGAATGCTTTTGGTAAAAATCAGACCTGATAACTTTATATCAGCACTAGATAGAACCAGAGCCAACTTCAGTCAGCAGGAAGCTAATCTTTCCCAATCCCGTGCTGCATTGCAGAGATCCGAGGCGCAATACACTCAAGCAGAACAAAATTTTAACAGACAGAAAAGTCTTTTCGAGCAGAAAGCTATTTCTGAAGCAGACTTTGAGCAAGCGCAGGCAACCTACATCACTGCCCAAAAAGATTTGGAAGCTGCCAAACAAAGCGTGCGCGCTTCTGAATTTGTAGTAAAAAGCTCACAGGCATCAGTGGATGAAGCTTCTGAAAACTTGAGATTGACCAATGTATATTCTCCTGTAAACGGAATTGTATCTAATCTTTTGGTAGAGCAGGGCGAACGTGTGGTAGGAACTCAGCAAATGGCCGGTACTGAAATGTTGACTATTGCAGATCTTTCTAAGATGGAAGTTCGGGTAGATGTCAACGAAAATGACATAGTAAGATTGAGCTTGGGGGACACTACCATTATTGATGTGGATTCTTACGCTTACACTGGAAAGACTTTTAAAGGGGTGGTTACAAGCATTGCAAATACTGCTAATACGAAAGCATCAGCAGATGCAGTAACTGAATTCAAAGTGAAAATCAGAATATTGAATGATTCATATCAAGACTTGGTAGATGAAGGCAAGAAATACCCTTTCCGCCCTGGAATGACTGCTTCTGTAGAGATTCTTACAAATTCTAAAAACGATGCTCTTTCGGTTCCTCTGTCTGCAGTGACGACCAGAGAGCATAAACAGGACACATTGGTTGCCGGAACTACACGGGCTAAAGAATTGGTGTTTGTAAATGAGGCTGGTGTGGCCAAATTGAAAGAAATCAAAACTGGTATTTCTGATTTCCAAAATATCGAAGTATTGGAAGGCTTAGTTGAAGGCGATCAAATTATATCAGGCCCATACTTCATAGTAAGTAAAGAGCTAAAAGAAGGTGATAAAGTAGCTCCTATAGAAGGAAAGATTATGGCAATTAAAAAGGATTAAATGTAGCGAGTGAACAAATTTTCGTCCTTGCCTTAATAACAATAAAGCCCTGTAAATAGAGAATTCACAGGGCTTTTTTTATGAAGTAGAGGGAATGATTATTCGCCCATACTTCACCATTTTTTCAATTGGGCATAAACCAAATGAAGTGGGAAGCCCATCACATTATAATATGACCCTTCGATCTTTTCCACTCCCATATATCCGATCCATTCTTGGATACCATAAGCTCCGGCTTTATCCATTGGCTTGTATTGATGAATGTAATGCCAGATCTCCTCTTCGTCCAGGAATCTAAAGGTCACGATCGTCTCATCTTCCAAGGTTATTTGCTTTTTATTATCTCTAAAAGTTACTGCCGTCATCACTGAGTGAGTTGCACCAGAAAGACTTTTAAGCATATCAAATGCTTCCTGTTCAGTGCTGGGTTTTCCGAGCACATGTCCGTTTTCTATTACTACAGTATCCGAAGTAATCAGAATTTCATTGGCGGCTAATTCCCCTGTAAATGACTCTGATTTTACTTTTGATAAGTATGCAGCCACATATTCAGCTTGAATATCCTTTGGGATGGTCTCATTTACTGAATTCGCTCTTACTTCAAATTCTATTTCTAATCCCTTTAATAATTCCTGTCTCCTTGGGGAATTAGAGGCGAGTATAATTTTCTTATCCTTTAGATTATTCAAAAAAGGCTCCATAATCGAAATCAAATTCATCTTGTTTAATACTGGCGAAAAGCAATCCGCCCAGTGCTTTTGGATAGAAATAGGTGGATTTCTGCGGCATTACCTCTCCACTTCTACACACTTCCATCACTTGTTTCAATTCTAATTCTCTAGTAATGACAGCAAAACTAGCCTTGCCTGAACGGACTTGCTGAATGCATTTTGAGAAATTCCGTTCATAGACTATCTGATTCGAGTTTCTTTGATCATCTACTGGAATGTCCAAAATTCTTGCAAATAACAACTCATGAAGGACTGTCAGGTCCAACTGTCTTATGCTTTCTGGTAAATTCAAGTTGATCTGATCCATCTTGCCAGCTTTCAACTGCAAGGTATAGCTCTCCTCTCCCATTACTAGTCCAAAGGTATGAGGTTTATGAAAAGCATAAGCACCCAATTCTTCAGGATCAGCAAATTTTTTCACTTCAAACCACTCGCTGATCTTCCTCAGCAATGCCTCATTTGATAATTCTAAGCCATAAAATAAACGGTGAGTCGGAAGGATCTTCAAGTGATTCCCGCTAGTGTTCGTTAGGTACATTAGGTGATAATCATAGCCTTTCCATTGCTTCTCAGGGAATTTTCCTTGCATGGATTTCCGATATTCAATTGCTCCCTCCAGCCTGTGATGACCGTCAGCTAGGATTACCTGCTTATCATTCAAAACTTTTACAAAATGACGTATAATTTTTGGATCCTGAATTACCGCCATTACTTCACGGACTCCCTGATAATCTTCCAATTCATACGTAGGATTCGCAATCGCATTGTCCATGTATCTTTCTAGCTGCTCATCACTATCTTCATACAATCCGTGCGTTGGACTAGCCTGAATTTGAGTTGTTTTTAAAAGATCAATTCTGTCATTTACCGCAGAAACAATTGTATTCTCATGCCTCAAAATAACTTCCTCGCTCCAATCATATGCTTTTATCTGGGCAATAAAGCCTTTTCTGCAGCGCAGGTCATGCTCTCCAGACAAGCGAAAATATTGGTAGTACACATATATCCCAGGCCGTAGATCCTGCTGAATTGTGCCATTAGATTTCCATTTATTTAAAATTTCTAAAGCATTTTGGGAGGGATCATCTCCCTGAGGAACGGCGAGATGAATGCTATTTAAAGGATTTTCGTAAAGCACTTGTCGCTGTCTGGCAGAGACCACATCAAAAAGAGGTGCAGTCAATTCCTCTATCTCTGGAGTCAAAGACTTAGAATATCGCCACGCCTTTAAAGGTAATATTTCTGCCATCTTACTGAAGTCTATTTCTCCAAGCGGATGCTTTTTGGGTAGTTGATTCAGACTTTAGACTTTCAGAAGGCTTGTTTCTCGTAAAAAACTCAACTGCTAAAGCAGATAATAATTCCAATTCAGACTCAGGAAATTCCTGATCAAGGACAATTGGATCGAAATAGTTCTCAACAAACTTGGTGTCAAAATCACCGCTTACGAAAGCCTCATGTGTGATCGCGAATTTGCAAAAATCTAGTGTTGTCTGAATTCCGACAATCTTATAATCTTCAATTGCCCGCACCATCTTTTCGATGGCAGATGTGCGATCCTCTGCATGAGTAATAAGCTTAGCTATCATCGGATCATAATAGATCGGGATGTTCATCCCCTCTTCGAACCCATCGTCTACCCGAATACCAGCACCTTGTGGACGTCGATATGTTTCCAATTTCCCAATGTCCGGTAGGAAATTATTTCTCGGGTCTTCCGCATAGACACGTACTTCAAGCGAATGCCCGTTGATTTTTAAATCATCTTGGGTAAATGAAAGCGGATTCCCTTCTGCAATCAAGATTTGCTCACGAACCAGATCCTTCCCTGTAATCATTTCCGTTACTGGATGCTCCACCTGCAGCCGTGTATTCATTTCGAGGAAAAAGAAATTCAATTTCTCATCCACAATGAATTCCACTGTACCTGCCCCATAATAGTCACAAGCCTTTGCTACTCCTACCGCCGCTTCCCCCATAGCTTTTCTCATCTCCGGAGAGACAACCGCTGAAGGAGCCTCTTCTATCACTTTCTGATGTCTTCGCTGGATAGAGCATTCTCGCTCAAACAAATAGACGATATTCCCATGTTGATCTCCCAAAATCTGAATTTCTATATGTCTTGGGGAAGTGATATACTTTTCAATAAAAACAGCACTATCGCCAAATGAAGATTGAGCCTCACTCACTGCTCGCTGCATTTGCTCTTCAAATTCCCCTTCATTTTCAACTATACGCATTCCCTTCCCACCGCCGCCAGCGCTAGCTTTGATCAAAATCGGATACCCGATCAAAGCAGCCCGCTCTTTGGCCACGGCAATATCAGAAATAGCCTCCTCTGTACCTGGTACTAATGGAATATCATATTTGGCCACAGCCTGCTTTGCGGCCAGCTTACTTCCCATTACCTTGATTGCTTCTGGAGAAGGGCCAATAAATATCAAATCGGCATCCTTTACTTTTTTGGCGAAAGCAGCATTTTCGGACAGGAACCCATAGCCAGGATGAATTGCATCAACACCTAGCTCTTTGCAAACAGCGATAATTTTATCTCCTAACAAATAGGACCGGGTAGAAGCGGGTGGGCCCAAGCAAACTGCTTCATCAGCAAAAAGTACATGTGGAGAAAGTCTATCTGCCTCACTGTAAACTGCTACCGTGGCAATGCCCATTTCTCTGGCAGTTCTCATTATCCGCAGGCTTATCTCACCTCTATTAGCAACTAGTATTTTTTTGATTTTGGCCATTATCTCTGGTATTAAAAGCTAGAATTTTGGGTTTTGGCTAAATAAAGAAAATAATCTGAGCTTTGTTAAGATTCATTTGTTTCAGCCCCGATTTTTGCTTAGCAGGCATTAAAGTTTTATTTTTGTCGGATTTTAATGAACAGATCATTAAATCCCTTATCACTTAAATTCGAAACGCTTTGGATCTATTTGCAAAATTAAAAATGAACATGGGCCCCTTGGGCAAACACTCTGAGTTTGCAGACGGCTATTTCTCTTTCCCTAAATTAGAAGGTGAAATTGCTCCAAGAATGAAATTTCAGGGGAAGAATGTTCTAACCTGGAGTTTGAATAATTACCTAGGCCTAGCAAATCATCCTGAGGTACGTAAAGCTGATGCTGATGCTGCTGCTGAATACGGTGCAGCCTATCCAATGGGCGCACGCATGATGTCAGGTCAAACCAGCCTTCACGAGCAACTAGAAGATGAATTGGCCGCTTTTGTAAAGAAAGAAAAAGCCTATCTATTGAATTACGGATACCAAGGCATCATGTCTGTGATAGACTCACTTCTCGATAGAAAAGATGTGGTAGTCTATGATTCAGAATGTCATGCATGTATCATCGATGCACTTAGAATGCACTTGGGCAAGCGCTACGTCTTCCCGCATAATGACATTGAGAACTGTGAAAAGCAGCTAGAAAGAGCCACCAAGCTTGCCAACGAAACCGGAGGAGGAATCCTTGTGATCACAGAAGGTGTCTTTGGCATGACTGGAGATCAAGGCAAGCTGAAGGAAATTGTTGAGTTGAAGAAGAAATTTGACTTCAGATTGCTTATTGATGATGCACATGGCTTTGGTACTATGGGTAAAACTGGTGCAGGTACAGATGAAGAGCAAGGTGTACAGGATCAGGTAGATCTTTACTTCTCTACCTTCGCTAAGTCTATGGCGAGCATAGGTGCATTCATTGCTGGTGATCCTGAGGTAATCCTATTCTTGAGATACAATATGCGTTCTCAGATCTTCGCGAAGTCCCTTCCTATGATTTTCGTGAAAGGTGCTTTGAAACGTCTTGAATTGTTACAAACTCAGCCTGAATTGAAGGATAATCTTTGGAAAATAGTTGGAGCACTTAGAAAAGGACTTCACGACAATGGCTTCAGTACAGGAAAATCCAACTCTCCAGTGACTCCAGTTGTACTTAACGGTACTGTGGGTGAGGCTGCAGCATTAACTCAAGACCTGAGAGAAAACTATGGTATCTTCTGCTCAGTAGTCATTTATCCTGTTATACCTAAAGGAATGATTATCTTGAGATTAATTCCTACAGCTGTTCATACACTTGAAGATGTGGAAGAAACAATTACTGCTTTTGCTGCAATAAAAGAGAAGTTGACAAGTGGAGTTTATAAAAACTCCGAATTTGCAATGTCTGTTGGTGAGTAAAAAAAATTCAAAAAAAATGCCCTCTGGATTGATTTAGCAAGTATTTGGGCTATATTGAATTATAATAAACTTATCATCAACTCTAAAAAAACACTTTTACTATGAGCAAATTTAGTGAAGTAAGCGAACTGGTTAATTCTCTTAAAGACGATTTTGAAAAGTTCTACGAAAAAAGTAATCAGGCAGCTGGTACGCGAGTTAGAAAAGGAATGCAAGACTTGAAAAACATGGCTCAAGACATCCGCAAAGAAGTTCAAGACAAGAAGAACGCAGGATGATTCAAGTATCAAAAAAGGTGACTAATTAGTCACCTTTTTTGATTAGTAAATTTGAAATGAAAGTGGAGTTTAAAGCTCCACTTTATTATTTTCCTGATTGATATCCGCTAATCTTTTGCTAGGATCAATCTCAATAGATTTGATTAAATCTGATTTTTTATTGATAGTAATAGTTTTGGTAAGATTAGTCCATGGCCAATCCTGGGAAATCACCCGAGTTGCTGCACCAGCTTCTGGAGCTTTTTCTCCTCTCATTATTTCCAATGGCAAATAAACCATCTCAGAAGAACCATCTTTATACGTAATAACCAAGTCTATAGGCATTGGCATCAATCCGATTCGCTCTAGGGTAATTTCAGTTTGGTCACCTTGTGCAGATACATCTTTGACCCCATAATCAATAGTTTTGGTTGTATTAACAAAATACTCCTTGTACCAATCCAATTCCAAACCACTCTCTTTCTCCATAATACGGATAAAGTCATTCACATTTGGGTGTTTAAAACCCCAGGTATTAAAGTAGCTCAGCATTCCTTTGTCTCGCGCTTCATCTCCTATGATATAACCCATCTGAGCAAGAAATACAGCTCCTTTGGAGTAAGCCGCCGAACTATACGCAGAATTGTTATGGTAATGATCTGAATGGGTGCTCATAGGCTCCTCCTTGCCGGAACTGGCAAGTCTATAATAACCTGAATAAGATCCTCTCAAAGGCGTTTCATTGGGCCTAAACATAGCTGACATAGCCAGAGAGGAAGCATAGCTAGTGAATCCTTCATCCATCCATGGGTAAAGGGCCTCATTGGTTGCTAAAACACCCTGAAACCAGCTATGTGCAAGTTCATGAACCATTACCCCTACAAGTCCACTGAGGTTACGGCCGCCTGTCACCAATGTGGCCATAGCATATTCCATTCCGCCATCACCACCTTGAATTACTGAAAACTGCCTGTATGGATATTGACCAAAATGCTCAGACATAAACTCTATCGCCTTGGGAGTATATTCCTTCAATTTTACCCAGTTTTCTATCACGTCATCAGAAGGAATGTACAAGTGATGCACTGTAATTCCATTCTCCATTTCTACCTTATCATGACGGTATTTTGGATCTGCAGCCCACATAAAGTCGTGAACTTTTGGAGCTTTGAAATGCCAAGTCAACTTGTCGCCCTTGGCAGGAGCTACCTTAACTCCGTCGTCCTCATAACCGTGTCCGATTTCATTAGGGTTTTGCAAATAACCTGTGCCACCTAACACATAGGTTTTGTCAATGGAAATCCTTACATCAAAATCCCCCCAGACACCATAAAATTCACGGCCGACATAAGGATTCGCATGCCATCCCTGCTCATCATATTCAGACATTTTAGGGTACCACTGAGACATAGAATACCTCACTCCTTCTCCACTATCTCTTCCTGCTCTTCTGATTTGTAAAGGTACTTGACCAGTAAATTCCATTTCAAATTTAGCATCTGAATTTGGTAAAATAAGCTCAGCTAGCTCAACCTCCAAAATGGTCCCAACCTCCTTGTATTCTACGTCTTTGCCATTCATCTTCAGGCTACTCACTCTCAAGTAACCAATCTCATCGGGCTTCAATTTGCTGATTCGATCTCCTACTCTACGATCTGGATCAGCGATACTTCTAGATCTTTCATCCATCATACTACCTGGCTGAAATGCATTGTAGTACAAATGGTAGAATACTCGCTTTAGTGTGTCTGGAGAATTATTAGTATAGATCAATACTTGAGTTCCTTTGTATTGATTGGTATTGACGTCCATATCAACGTCCATTTGATAGTTGGCAGCTTGCTGGAATCTTCCCGTTTGGGCAAAAACTCCACTGCTCAATACCAATAAAAGAAAAAGCCCGAAAATAGGCTTAACCAATTTTATATGCATAGTCATTTTTTTTTACAAATAAAGCCAAATAGAAAAGCGAGCCCAAACCACCCGTAAAAAACAATAGCATCAAGAATTGCTTCTGATGCTATTGTTTTTCAATAAGGTTTATTGCTGATTAACTCTCGTAATGTTTCTCATAATAGGTCTGATAAGCTCCTGAGGTTACATGATCTAGCCATTCCTGATTGTTCAAATACCAATCTATTGTGATTTCTATCCCTTCCTCAAACTGTAAACTTGGCTCCCAACCTAGCTCTTGTTGAATCTTGGTCGCATCGATTGCATAGCGTAAATCGTGACCGGCACGATCTTTTACATAGGTGATCAACTTCTCCGAAGACCCTACTTCTCTACCCAATTTTTCATCCATTTTGGCACAAAGAAGCTTTACAATATCAATGTTCTTCCATTCGTTGAATCCACCAATATTATACGTCTCACCTTCTTTTCCTTGGTGAAAAACTATATCAATAGCTCTTGCATGATCTTTTACAAAAAGCCAATCCCGGACATTTTCCCCTTTTCCATAGACAGGTAAAGGTTTATTGTTTTTGATATTGTGAATACAAAGTGGAATAAGCTTCTCCGGAAAATGATTTGGCCCATAATTATTAGAGCAATTGGACACCACGGTTTTCATTTTGTAAGTATTGGCATAAGCTCTTACAAAATGATCTGAGGAAGCCTTAGAAGCAGAATAAGGTGACTGAGGATCGTAAGGAGTAGTTTCCAAAAAGAAGCCTCCATCGTGCAAGGAACCATAAACTTCATCGGTAGAAACATGATAGAACAAATGGTCTGTAAGATTCTGTTTCCAGAATTCCTTTGCTGCATTTAACAGGTTCACCGTACCAAATACATTCGTCTTCACAAATGCCAGTGGATCTGTGATGGATCTGTCTACATGAGACTCAGCTGCTAAGTGAATTACATCTGTGATCTTGTGCTTTTCAAAAATTGAGGTTAGAGCCTCCTCATCTTGAATATCAGCTTTTTCAAAAATATAATTGGAAGCTCCTTCTACAGCTTTCAAATTCTCCAGATTACCTGCATACGTCAATGCATCAAGATTGACAATTTTATATGCTGGATACTTTTCTACGAATAGTTGTACTACGTGGCTACCTATAAATCCGGCACCGCCTGTTATCAGAATTGATTTGCTCATCTTATTTTTTGTAATAGTCTAAATACCAATCAGTAAAAGATTTTACACCTTGTTCAATTGGAGTGTCCGGTTTATAACCTGTATCTCTGACCAAATCGGAAACTTCGGCATGTGAGGCAGGTACATCTCCCTGTTGCAACGGAAGCAGATTCATTTTTGCTTCTTTACCCAAGCCCTTTTCTACTGCATGAATGTAATCCATCAGTAATACTGGGGAAGAGTTCCCAATATTGTAAATTTTGTAAGGTGACTTAGAGCTTCCAGGATCAGGATTCTGTGAATCAAAATCAGCATTGGGGCTTGCTGGTCTGTCTGCGACTTTTAATACCCCTTTTACAATATCATCTATATAAGTGAAGTCACGCTTCATATTCCCATAGTTGAACACCTGAATTGGCTCACCTTTTAAGATGGCTTCCGTAAATAGAAACAAAGCCATATCAGGTCTTCCCCATGGCCCATATACCGTAAAGAACCTTAATCCTGTAGTCGGAATATTAAAAAGATGACTATAGGTATGCGCCATCAGCTCATTGGATTTCTTAGAGGCAGCATACAAACTGATGGGATGATCAACTGAGTCGGAGGTAGAAAATGGCATCTTCTCATTTGATCCATATACGGAGCTAGAGGAAGCATATACCAAATGCTTAACCGGATGAAAGCGACAGCATTCAAGAATATTCAAGAAGGCTACAATATTGCTCTCGACATAAACCTCAGGATGTGTCAATGAATAACGAACACCAGCTTGGGCTGCAAGATGGATCACCACATCAAACTTCTCCTGCGCAAAAAGATCTTGTAATGGCTCTTTAACCGATAGATCCAATTGAATGAATCTATATCCTGAAATACTATCAGATTGGACCATTTCAACCTTCTTAACCTGATCACGTGATATACCCATATGCGCTAACCGTGCATATTTCAGATTGATGTCGTAATAGTCATTCACTATATCCAGCCCAACGACCTCATTTCCCCTTTCCAAAAGCTTCTTCGCAACGTGAAATCCAATAAATCCGGCAGTTCCGGTAACCAGGTACTTCATAGACAAAAATTCATGTTTTATTGATAGCCAAATATACGTTATTCCGCGCTATCAGCCTGCTTCAAAATGCGCTGGTATTCAGCATAAATTTTATTTTGAACCTGAGTTCTCTCATAGTTCTCACACACTTCCTTATAGAGATTAGCGGCTAGTTCTGCCATTTTATCGCGCTTTACGTACGCAAATTCCATCGCTTCTTTCAATACTTCTACATTTTTGACTGGGAAGATCAGTCCAGTTTTCTGCTGGGTAATCACATCTGTATTACCAATAATATCAGAACAAATGACAGGTACTTCCATTGCTCCTGCTTCTAAAAGCACATTTGGAAAACCCTCGCGGTGTGAAGGATGAACAAGCACATCTGCTAAAGCAAGATAATGAGCCACATGATCCGACCAATCGATTTGAACTATTCGAGGGTGATCAGTAATAATTTTAATGGTTTCTGGATCAAGAGGGTTAAGGTCTTGTTCAAAGCTCCCGAGCAAAACGAGTTTTGATTTGCCTACGATCTTTGAACTCAAGAAGGCATCCACCAATTCCTGTATCCCTTTGTCTTTGACTAATCTGCCAACTGATAATATAATAAAATCATCTTCGCCAGGAAGAATACGCATCGTTGCAGCAACGAGGTGATTTTCCTTTAAAACACCACGATTAAATTTTTCAAGATCCACTCCATTGGTAGAGCCTTTGCCTATGACTGTCAGTTTCTCTGAAGGACAGAGATTTTTTTCTAACACAAACTTCTTTAAGCCATTTGAATTTGGCCAAACATGGGTAGAAGAATTATAAGTAACTTTTTCCATTTTCTCCAAAAGTCCTTTCTTTCCTCCTTCAGCAGCCATAAAAGGAATTCCCGCTAAGGTGTGGATTCTCACATGCACTCCAGCCAATTTCGCAGCAATCATCCCCAAAAGTCCCGCCTTCGGTGTATGTGTATGCACAATATTCGGCTGCTCTTTTTTGATCAGCTTATACAATTGCCACAGGCATTTCAAATCTTGAAAAGGGGTGATCTTACGTGTAAATGGAATGACTTCATGTCTTGCTCCTTCTGCCTTGATCACTTGAGGCAACTCTCTACCATCAGCGCTGACCATCAATACATCCCAACCTTGCTCCCTCATAAATTTTATTTGCCCAGCGAGCAATAATTTGAGGGAAATTGGAACAGTTGTGATTCGGATAAGTTTAGGCATTAAAAAGGAATTCTATATAAAAGATCGAAGGTAAGACTTTTGTGTATTTTATCGCTGCAAAAATGCAAATGCCATTCCAAAAAAGGCTTATACTTTAAAATCTATCGGCAAGGAAAGATTTCCCTTTCCATATTTCAGCATTTTGAAACATTCTTATTTTCGATCATCAATCCCCATCTTCCAACTCAAAAATCTCCTCTAAGTCAACACCAAAAACCTTAGAAATCTTCAAAGAAAGCACCGTTGATGGCACATATTTGCCCGCCTCTATACTATTGATGGTTTGTCTGGAAACACTGACTTTTTCTGCAAGATCCTGCTGCGTCATATTATGGCGAGCCCGTTCGACTTTTATTGTATTCTTCATGGATTGAATTAAAAGACCAAAATTTGATTTGTTCTGAAGAAACTTTAGTCTTTAGTAGACATGTACTTCTGATACTGAAAAGCAGCATAGATATAGGCATTCAATAAGAATAGAACCAAATAAGCTGTAAATATCTCTGATGTAATTCTATCAAATCGAAGATAGTTGATCAGCATCAAAGCTCCGACACCCCAAATCAGCCAATAAGAGCCAGTTTGGAAAGCTTGTAACCTGAAGGATTTAATCATTTCATCTTCATCTTTCTCTCTCGAAAGATTCAACAGGCCAAAGCCAATAGCCCAAAACCCATAAATTATCTGAGCAGCGTCATCTGGATTGACATCCATTCTGACGATTGCCATTCCAATAACCAAGATTACCGGAAGTGGAAAAAACACAAAGGCTACTTTCCTCCAACCTGGAGAAAGTAAAGGCACATTTAAAATTGATTTCTCTTTCATATGTTTATAATTGATTTTTAAGTGGTCACATGGAATCTCGCAGGATTTATAATCATCCCAGTGTGTGTCGTTTTCGACATGCTCGATTTCATGTGTTTATAATTGTTTTTTTATGGCCATAACCTGTCCCGTGACGAAGGAAACGGGAATCTCGAGTTACAGAGAATCATCCCTCAGTGTGACCATTTGGTCATGCACGATTTCATAGGACAAAATTGTTTTACCTAATGTAAAGCAAAGTTTACTTTATATCAAAATATTTTGTCATTTATTTTATATGACTTCATTTGCTTATAAGCATAATGCTTGCATAATATTTTATGAATTCACACAAAAACGGCCTTATTGTTTACCTTTAATTAACAAATCCAATCAATAATTATAATTTCTATGATTTCGAAAGTGAAAATAGCCATAATAGGCTGTGGAAATTTGGGCGCTTCCATTGCAAATGGACTTCTAAAACGGGATGATTTTGACCCAAAGAACCTTACCCTTACCAAAAGACATGTAGATAGCCTAAGTGGTTTTGCTGTATTAGGTGTAAAAGTCCAAAGTGATAATATTTCTGCAGCTGCAGATGCCGACATTATTATTCTTGGTGTGAAACCCTATAATATCAGTCCCATTCTGAACGAAATCAAGTCTTCCCTAAGACTCAAAAATCAGATTATTATTTCATTGGCAACGGGAATTACGATAGCAGAGATGTATGAAGTAATTGACCCAACTAGTATTGCCTTCCGGGCTATGCCAAATATCGCTGCAGATATCCAAGAATCTGTTACCTGTGTTTGCTCTCAAAACGCAGATGAAAATCAAATCAATACTGTATCCGAACTATTTGACGGAATAGGATTTACCATTCCGATTGACGAAAGTCTCATGGAAGCAGCAACTGTACTAGGAGCCTGTGGAATTGCTTATGTACTAAGATTTATGAGGGCTATGATCCAAGGAGGTATTCAAATCGGTTTTGACTCAGTTACGGCAAGTAAGATCGTAAACCAAACCGTAAAAGGGGCGGCTGAACTGATGATCCAAAAAAACATGCATCCAGAGGCAGCAATTGATAAAGTGACAACCCCAAAAGGCTGCACTATTGTAGGATTGAATGAAATGGAACATCAAGGTTTTAGTTCAGCAATGGTAAGAGGTGTGATCGCCAGTTATGAAAAAATAGCCAAATAATTGATTTGGTAATCAATTATTAATATTCAAGGAATATTAAATCTAAATCAGGAAAAATTAATATTTATTTGTTTAAGAATAGCTTTAGGATTGTTTTTCTTTTGAATCTTTTCAGTAGATTTGTCTCGGGTGATAAACAACTTTTGCTATTCCTTTTTCAATGAAACGATTTTTAAAGGAAGGACTGTTTGGTACTTTTTCTTCCTTCCTTTCATATTTTCTTTACCCACAAAAAAGCCTTCTACTAATATCAGAAGGCTTTTTTGTGGGTAAATGTAAAGTAGACTTAATCAAAAATCTCTTGCAGTTTTGCTCGTAAACTTGGGCCACGAAGGTCTTTTCCTATGATTTTACCATCTGGATCGATTAAATATGTTGCAGGAATAGCATTAATCTGATAAAGTTCCGCAGCTGCTGAATTGAAATATTTTAAATCGGAAACCTGTGTCCATGTTAACCCATCCTCTGCTATTGCATCCACCCAAGCCTCTTTGGTCCGGTCCAAGGACACTCCAAATACCTCAAACCCCTTATCCTTATATTCATTATAAAGATTTACCACATTAGGGTTTTCTTCTCGGCAAGGCTTGCACCAAGCTGCCCAGAAATCAATCATCACATACTTTCCTCTCAAATCTGATAGTTTTACTATTTCCCCTTCAGGATTAGGAAGCTCGATTTCAGGAGCTATTTGTCCCATTGAAAGTGCCCTCATTTCATCCAATTGTTGCTTTAGCTGAATGATGGACTTTGTCTCAGGATATTTCTCATCGAGCTTAGCTACCAAACTATCCATAAACTGGAATTCATTCTTTGGATTCAATAAACCTATGGCCGCAAGAGAAGCAAAACTATCCCCCATGCTATTGATTACATTCTTTACTTCTGTAGATTGATTACTCTCCAATGCCATCGCATCAGTTTGAATCTGCTTAATAGTTTCTGTATCATTTTCGCTCATTGCTTTATAATACGACTCATTCAGCTGATTTACTTTTGTTTGATATGCATCCATCAATTTCTCGATTTTCAGCATTTCCTGAGAATCCTTAGATCCATCCATAACAAGGCTTTCAGGATTCGCGAAATCGTAGGCTATTTTCACGTCATCCTTAAAAAGCGCAAGGCGAATTAGTTTCTCCCCATACATGTTCAACTCATAAAAAGTAGGAGTATCCACGGCTATTTCATAAGTAAAATTCCCATCATTATCCAGCTGAAGTGTGTCCAATACTTTAGGGCGGCTATCAGTGAATTCGGAAAGTATTACAGCTCCTTCACGTGCATTTTTTATTGTACCTGATATTTCTACCGTTCCATTGTTCACTTGCTTTTCCTCACAGGAGAAAAAGGATAAGAGGACAAGAAATACGATTCCGTTCATTTTGTTTATCATGGATTAATTCTCTAGTAATTCAGTCAGTATTTTTGTTGCTACTTTAGGATCGGCTTTTCCTTGGGATTTTTTCATCACTTGGCCCATAAATAAACCCATTAACCCCTTTTTTCCTGATTTGTATTCTTTGACCTTTGCAGCGTTTGCAGCCAACACTTCTTCTACAATTGGTTTCAGCGAAGACTCATCACTTTCTTGGATCAAGTTCAGTCGTTGTGCTATTTCCAATGGACTTTCGTTGGTATTTTTCAGCATCTCAGGAAAGAGAGTTTGAGAGGCAGCTGTATAACTTACTTTACCTTCATCCACCAAAGCTATTAAAGAAGATAAAGAATCGTTACTGATCGGGAAAGCATCTGTAGATAGAGAAAGTTCATTCAGGCTTGATTTGATCGGGCCCATCATCCAGTTTGACGCAGCTTTATAGTTTTTGGTTTTGCTACAAAGCTCATTAAACCAAAGCGCGATTTCCTTCGACTCTGTCAAAAAACTTGCATCGTAATCCGGTAAGCCAAACTTCTCTACAAATTTCTTATGAAGTTCTTTAGGTAAAACAGGCATGGTTGATTTCACAGAATTCAACCATTCGTCAGAAATTACCACAGGACTTAGGTCCGGCTCTGGAAAATAACGGTAATCGTTTAAATCTTCTTTTGTTCGCATACTGGCAGTAAGACCTGTATTCGCATCAAAGGTTCTAGTTTCAGAGATGACCTCCTCTCCTGCTTCTAATAGTCCGATCAGGCGCTCATGTTCATGCTCGATGGCACGGAACACATTTCGAAAGGAGTTCATGTTTTTCACTTCCACCTTTTTACCAAGTTCTGTAGAACCTTTGAGCATCACAGATACGTTGGCATCACATCGAAGAGAACCCTCTTCCATATTACCATCGCAGATATCTAGGTATTTGACCAATTTTTTCACTTCGGAAAGGAAAGCATAGGCTTCTTCTGGACTATGCATAGCCGGTTCTGTTACAATCTCAATCAAAGGTGTCCCCGCACGGTTAAAATCCACCAATGTATCAGGTTCATCTGCCAAGTGAATAGATTTACCAGCGTCCTCTTCCATGTGCACACGATTCAGCAACACATCCTTTTTGGTTCCGTCAGGAAGCTGAATCGGCACGGTTCCTCCTACGCAAATCGGCCCTTTATCCTGTGTAAGCTGATAGCCTTTTGGAAGATCGGGGTAGAAATAATTTTTTCTAGCAAAGACATTATATCGTGTAATCTCAGAATTACAGGCTAATCCCATCTTGATGGCATAGGCAATGGCTTTCCTGTTGACTTTAGGCAAAGTACCCGGATGGCCAAGGGTAATCACTGATATCTGCGTATTGGGAGATTTGCCATATTCATTTGCATCAGCAGCAAACATTTTACTCTCAGTCATAAGCTGCGCATGCACCTCAAGCCCGATGACCAACTGATATTTTTTCCTTAATTCTTCGCTTAGCATCCGCCCGTGTTTTTCTTATTACTTAAAGGTACAACTCTCTTGCTTTAGCCACTACATTTTCCAGTCCGGCCAGGTTTTTACCTCCAGCAGTGGCAAAAAATGCCTGTCCGCCTCCTCCGCCTTGAATCTCTTTAGCCAGCTCTCTTACGATATGTCCCGCATTTAAATTTTTACTGCTGATCAGCTCTTCATCTATCATCACTGCAATCTGTGGTTTATCCTCAATTTTTGCTGCCAAAATCACAAAAGCATGCTCCACTTCATTTTTCAATTCATAGGCTAGCTTCTTCAGTGAATCTGCATTTGGCAAATCCACTTGCGCAATCAACGTATTGATTCCATCACCAGAGACAAACTGCTTTAGCAATTCCCCCTTCACTCCTGAAGCTTTTTCCAGATGCAAGGATTCAATCTCTTTTCTCAGGTCATTTCTCTCTTGAAGCAAGGACTCAATTGATTTTTTCAAATCCTTGGGATGTTTCAGCAATTCCTGAATCTCTTTCACCAAGTGCTCTTGCTTGCGGTAATAATCCTCAGCAGACTTCGCGGTGATCGCCTCTATTCTACGAACGCCTGAAGCACTGGATACTTCAGAAATAATCTTAAACAACCCAATTTTGCTTGTTTGGGGAACGTGGGTTCCACCACAAAGTTCTACAGAAAAACTTTTGTCAAACGTGACAACACGCACAAAGTCTCCATATTTTTCTCCAAAAAGTGCAGTAGCTCCCTGATTCTTAGCCTCTTCTATCGGCACATTTCTTTGTTCGGAGAGTGGGATATTTTGTCTGATTTTCTCATTCACAATGTCCTCCACCTGAGCAATTTCCTCATCTGATAATTTGCTAAAATGCGAGAAATCAAATCGAAGCAAGTTCTGATTTACCAAAGAACCTCGCTGCTGTATATGATCGCCTAGCACTTCTTTCAAAGCCGCCTGAAGCAAGTGCGTTGCGGTATGGTTATTTTCAGTCAAAAATCGTTTCTCAGCATCTACTTCAGCACCGAAATTTGATTCTGGATTATTAGGAAACTTTTCTACAAAATGAACAATCAGATCGTTCTCTTTCTTAGTGTCGATTACTTTGACTTTTTCAGTCTCAGATATCAACCAACCTGTATCCCCTACCTGTCCACCACTTTCTGCATAAAATGGAGTTTTGTCCAAGACCAATTGATATTTGTCGCCTTTTTTATCTGAAATGACACGATACTTGATGATCTGAGAATGTGCTTTAAGGTAATCGTATCCTACAAATTCAACTCCACTGTCCTCATTCAATATCACCCAATCCCCTGTTTCGGATTCAGAAGCAGCGCGCGATCGTGTTTTCTGAGCCTCCATTTCTTTGGCAAAGCCGCTTTCATCCAACGAAAGTCCACTTTCACGTGCGATCAGAGAAGTCAAATCGAGTGGAAAGCCGAACGTATCGTATAATTCAAAAGCTGTTTTACCCGTAATTACTTTCTCTCCTTTTGCACTTAGTTCTGACTTAATTTGATCAAGCATCTTTAGGCCATTGTCTAGTGTACGAAGGAAGGAAGTCTCCTCTTCAAAAATCACTTTGGAGATAAACTCCTGCTGCTGTCTTACCTCAGGGAAAATATCACCGAAACTTTCAGCAATTAGAGTTGTCAATTCATATAAGAAAGGTTCGTGGAAACCTAAAAATGTATATCCGTAGCGGACTGCCCTTCTAAGGATTCTACGAATTACATAGCCAGCCTTGTTATTAGATGGCAATTGCCCATCTGCGATGGTAAATGAAATTGCACGGATATGATCCACGATCACACGGAAAGCAATATCAGTTTGCTCATTCAACCCGTATGTCTTACTTGATTTTTTCTCTAATGCGCCTATAAACGGTGTGAATAAGTCGGTATCGTAATTGGAAGATTTATGCTGAATAGCTCTCACTAATCTCTCAAATCCCATTCCTGTATCCACATGTGTTGCAGGTAGGGATTTTAAAGATCCATCAGAAACCCGGTTAAACTGCATGAATACCAGATTCCAAATCTCGATCACCTGCTCATGATCATTATTCACTAGATCTCTTCCAGCTACCTGCTTACGCTCAGCATCGGGT
This sequence comes from Algoriphagus aurantiacus, assembly GCF_035156405.1. Lineage (NCBI taxonomy): Bacteria > Pseudomonadati > Bacteroidota > Cytophagia > Cytophagales > Cyclobacteriaceae > Algoriphagus > Algoriphagus aurantiacus. Next base: position 103,453 of record NZ_JAXRUT010000007.1, read on the forward strand.
CTTAGGTCAATATGAATTTCCGAACATGGCCCACAAGGCCCCACGTCACCCATTTCCCAAAAATTATCTTTTTTGGACCCCATGATGATACGATCCTCAGGAACGATGGCTTTCCAAAGATCATAGGCTTCTTGATCCAAATCTAGCTTGTCCTCCTTGTCCCCTTCGAACACAGATACATACAATCTGTCTTTTTCCAGTCCATAAACTTCAGTCAACAATTCCCAAGCCCATTCGATCGCTTCCTTTTTGAAATAATCCCCAAAAGACCAGTTACCCAGCATCTCAAACATGGTGTGGTGATAGGTATCTACACCCACTTCCTCAAGATCATTGTGCTTACCGCTTACACGAAGGCATTTTTGAGAATTGGCAACTCGGGAATACTTGGCGATTTCATTGCCCAGAAAAGCATCTTTAAACTGATTCATTCCCGCATTGGTAAACATCAATGTTGGGTCATTCTTGACCACAATCGGTGACGAAGGGACGTAGTGGTGTTGCTTGGATTGGAAAAACTCTATAAAGGTGCTCCGTATTTTCTTTGCTTCCATGAAGGTTTTGAGGCAATTTAGAATGCTATTGAGGCCGATTTCAGCCGTATATATTGGGGGACAAAATTAATAGAATTGACGGTGTTACCTGCATCAGGCAAAGAATTTCTCAACGCAAATAATCTCCCGAAAGGGCGCAAAGGCGCAATTTTCACCAATTCTTGATTTTACTCCATCCATTTCCAAAATATTCTAGAATACAGGCATCCCCCAGGTACTTTATTTAGTAGCGTTAAAGTAAAAGGATAGAAGATCACAGGCATTTATCCATTATTCAGAAAGGTCGTAAATCGAATTTCCTACTTCATAAATCTTTCTTACTTTCAATAAAATTTTTATAAACTCAATACTAACTAATGAGCTACCTCGATCAAATAACCTCCCCTACACTATTACTTGACGAAAAAATCTGCCGAGCCAATATCAAGCGAATGGCGGATAAGGCTGCACGTCATGACATGAAGCTTGTTCCTCATTTCAAAACAGCTCAATCCCGCCAAATCGGTGATTGGGCCAAAGAATATAACATTACTGAAGTAACAGTTTCTTCAATAAAAATGGCAGAATATCTAGCTGGTCAAGGCTGGGTAAACATCCACATCGCTTTTCCTTTCAACCCACTAGAAATCCCTAAGCTCAACAAAATTGCAGCTAAGCAATCCATTTCAGTTCAACTGATTAATGCGAAAACCACTCAAATGCTCGCCGATCAATTGGAGAATCCAGTAGGATTTTTTATTGAAATCGATGCAGGTTATGGTAGAACCGGAGTGGAAGTGAGTGATTTTGGTCTGCTTGAGTCTATTTTATTGATTGCAAAAAAGTCAGATAAGCTGAAGTTTAAGGGCTTTTATCTGCATCCTGGACATACCTATTACATGCCGGATATTCCCGCTATTTACGAGCAATCCCGAAATGCGCTAGGAATGCTCAAAAACAAATACAGCACCGAGTACCCTAATTTGGTCACAAGAATTGGAGACACTCCTGGATGTGCCGTGATGGAGGATTTTGAGGATATCGATGAGATGGGGCCAGGGAATTTTGTCTTTTACGATTTGATGCAGGCTGAATTGGGTGGCTGTGAAAAGAAAGATATAGCTGTTTGTCTTGCTGTGCCTGTAGTAGATATCAAAAAAGACCGTAAAGAAATTTTGATTCATGGTGGTGGAGTTCATCTGGCCAAAGATGTATTGGTTGGCGAAAATGGGCTAAAAAACTTCGGTGAGGTGGTTTATCTCAATGAAAATGGATGGACTATTCCAGAAAACAAATCTTTTCTCAAAAGCATATCCCAAGAACATGGCATCATCAAAGCCTCTGATGAACTCTTGGCAACCGTGAAAGTCGGAGACATCCTCGGTATCCTTCCCGTACACTCCTGCATGACAGCTGATGCTATGGGCGAATACATGACACTGGATGGAAAATTGATTGATCATGCGGAGGGCAGCCAGCTATAAAATTGTTTCGCTGCCAAGTACCTATTTAACTGGGAACAAATGCCTCTCAGTAAAGAGTAAAATCACTTTATATCGAATAGAAAGGAAGCAAGGGAATCTAATGGATAGTATTCTGTTTTCACCATAGCCTCCCTTTCAAATTGACAACTATTAAAAAAGTCATGAAGAAATTATCTTTCCTTTTAGTTTTATTGTTTTCCCTGAGTTCATATGATTGCATTTCAGCATACAGGGAATCGGATTTCGAAATCATTCAGAAACGAATTTTTGAGGAATATCAAAGTACATCGAACACTAAGTCATTAAATGAAGAGGCTGAATCCTTACTACAAAGTATTCAGTCAGATGGTCATTGGAATGATATAAATTATTCGGACAATTCCATGTCAGGATGGAAGCCTGATTTGCATATCAAAAGACTAGGTATCCTGTCAAAAGCCTACAGCCACAAAGGCAGTAAATTCTTCCAAGACCCTAATATTCATACAACAATAATCCAAGCAATGGAGTATTGGATTAACTTAACCCCTGCACCCAGCTCTAAAAACTGGTGGTGGTTGAGCATCAGTGTTCCAAAGGAGATCGGACAGCTATTAATAGCATTGCGATTCGCAGAACCTGAAATCCCAAAAGACTTAGAGAATTCCATGATCAGCTGGATGAATAAGAATGTCCCTATTACCCAGTCACCGGCAAAAGACGGGTCTAACCTAACAGATATTGCGCAGCACATGATCATGCAGGCTGTGCTTACAGAAAATCCTGAACTGCTCATGCAGGCTGTTGAAGCAACCTCAGAAACTATCAAAATCACCATGGGAGATGGAATTCAACGGGATATGTCTTTCCATGCCCATGGTCCCGAGCTCTATATTCATGGTTATGGAAGAGAATACATTTCAGGAATTAGAAATGTGGCAGTTTATACCAAAGGCACAAGCTTTTCATTTACAGAAGAGCAGATTGCCTTGATTTCAGATTTTACCAGAAATGGTTTCTTACAGACTATCCGAGGCAGATATGTTGATTTCAGTGTGATCGGACGAGGTATCGCTAGAAATAATGCCACTAGAGTCAATGTGGGAATCGTCAAGCAAATCAAAAATATAGACCTTGAAAGCCACCAACAGGAATACCAGCAGGCTATAGACAGAATAGAAGGAAAAGCTGCCCCCTCCTATGGGATTTCCCCAAGGCATATTTATTATTGGAGATCAGATTACACCGTGCATCACAGACCTGAATTTATGGTTGGGCTGAATATTGCTTCCAGCAGGACAGTGCGCACAGAATCTGGAAATGGTGAAAATCTGATTGGACATTTCCTCACTGAAGGTGCTACCTATATTGCAGTGGATGGGGATGAATACTTCAATATTTTCCCTAATTGGGAATGGAATAAAATACCTGGCACTACAGCCCCGGAAAATAAATCATTGTCCAAAAGAAATAGATGGTATGCAGAGAGGGGCAATGCAGATTTTGTCGGAGGAGTAAGTGACGGTACAAATGGAATTTCCGCTTATCAAATGTCAGATTATAGCACCAGTGCCCACAAAAGCTGGTTCTTTTTTGATGACAAAATAATCTGTTTAGGATCAGCAATAACCGCAAAACGGGAAGAATACATCAACACCACCTTAAATCAGTCTTGGTTAAAAGGGCAAGTTTTTATAGCTCAAAAAACTGATTTTAATGAGTTTGACTCCGGGAAAGAGACAAACCTAAAAAACACCCAATGGATCTATCATGATAATATAGGCTATTATTTTCCCGAAAATCAAAATGTGATGCTCCAGGCTAAAAATCAATCTGGCTCTTGGGCAGAAATAAATGCCAATTCTTCTTCCAGAATTATTGAGAAAGAGCTATTTAAACTTTGGATCAATCATGGAAAAAACCCCAAAGATGCGTCTTATTCCTATATCCTAATCCCCGGAGTAGAGCGTCCTGAGGATTTATTGAAAAAGGACATCTCATCGATAACAATTATATCAAATTCATCAACTATTCAAGCAGTTAAAGACAGTAGCTCGGGTTTAATTGGATGTGTGTTTTATGAAAAAGGAAAAGTGGATTGGGATAATATCCGGTTGGAAGTCAATCAACCAGCACTGGTTCAATTACAAGAACTAGGGTCTGGTGAATGGAAGATTTCACTTTCAGAGCCCACCCAAAAACTTAAAGGCTCAATTGAAGTGAAACTTAAAATTGGAACCAAGGAACAAAAAATTCAATTTGCTCTTCCTGAATCTGATAGTGCAGGTTCAACAGTTAGTCAAACTATTTCCTTTCAATAAAATTCATTCCATGCCTGTCATATTTTGAATCACCCGCTATTTCACACTGTTATAGAGCCAGGGTTTAAAGAGCCAGCGTTCCCCAGCCTAAACTCTGGATTTCTTTTTAAAAATTTATTCATGATCAAAGACATCAAACTTATAAAGACAGAGGTACTCTCTGATAATTGGTATACCCTTCGTAAAATCACTTTTCAATTCACAAAAAAGAATGGAGAAATAATCACCCAAGAGCGTGAAGCCTATGACCGAGGAAACGGTGCTACCATTCTATTGTATAATTTGGAACAGAAAACCGTCATTCTTACAAGGCAGTTTCGTTTACCAACTTACACCAATGGCAATGAATCAGGCATGATGATCGAAGCCTGTGCAGGTCTTTTGGATGAGGATAATGCGGAAGATTGCATTCGTAGAGAAACCGAAGAGGAAACGGGCTATCTCGTCAAAGATGTGAAAAAAGTGTTTGAAGCTTATATGTCCCCAGGTTCAGTGACAGAGATCCTCCACTTCTTTATCGCAGCTTATTCCAGGGACATGAAAGTCAATGAAGGTGGCGGCGTGGATCACGAGGAGGAAAACATAGAAGTGCTGGAAATGCCTTTTGAGGAAGCTTTCACTAGGATAGGCACTGGAGAGATCAAAGACGCCAAAACGATAATGTTAATTCAGTACCTTAGATTACAGGAAATTCTATGACCTACGAATCCAAACGATCAAAAATCAAGCTTACGTGAAACCGCTCTTAAAAAAGATCCGCTGGTGGATATTTGCATTCCTCTGTACAGTTGTAGGTCTGTATCCTATCCTATATTTTATTCTGGAAAGAGATTTTGGTTTGTTGCAGTCAAAATCTGAAGAATTGTTGAGCAACCCCAGTTGGAATGGTGCTTTTTACACTCATATTGTTCTAGGCGGTTTGGCTCTTCTGATCGGTTGGACTCAGTTTCCTAAGACTTTTCGGGACAGAAACAGAAAGCTCCACAAGAAAATCGGAATGGCTTACGTCACTGCCGCATTCTTCAGTAGTCTGGCTGGGATATATATTGGCATACATGCTACAGGTGGAATGGTCAGTATCCTTGGTTTTGTATCCTTGGGAATTATCTGGTTTGGCACCACGATGATGGGATGGCTTACTGCCAAAAAGCAGGATTTTGATTCACACGAAAACTGGATGATCTTTAGCTATGCGGCATGCTTTGCAGCAGTGACGCTGAGAATCTGGCTTCCGATTTTAATTACATTGCATCAAGGGGAATTCATCCCAGCCTATCAAATTGTAGCTTGGCTGTGTTGGGTCCCAAATATGGCAGTGGCATTTTGGATTGTAAGGAAAAGGAAGGTCCTTGGATTTAGCACACCAGCATAATAAAATCATTCCCAGTCATTGAATAAGAAGAAAACTGGCTTACCCTTTTACAAATGACCCAATGATCGAAATCCTCCTAAAAAATAAAAAGTCCTTTAAGGCTCATAGCACAAATGAACTGACGGTTTCCGAACTGGATTTTCACGTCATGCAATTCATGGATTACACCCAATCAGATTTGACCTGGCTGGAGCATAATTATAAGCTGGATTTTTCCATCATGAAGCATTTTGAGGATATAGAAATCAGTTCACATTTTCTGGAAAATGAGAACCAAGCCGCATTTCACTTTTCCATGCCCTTTTACAATTCAGAAAGAAGACTGATTGAAGAGCCGCTATTTATCATTATCACTCAGGCAGGGCTATTTCTGTTTACAAGTTCCAATCTTGATTCGTATTTTAACGAAATGTATCCTGCTAAGCTAAATGCCTTACGTAGAATCCCTGATTTAAGAGGCATTTTCAAATTTCAATTTGAGTTTATCTCCGATTATTTTGCAGATATCACCGAAAGCCTAAGCAGAAAAGTAAAATTACTCGCTAACGACATTTTGATAGAAAAGGAATTTTCCAGCAATGTCATGGATGTCATCACAAAATATAATTTCAACAACTTACTGATCAAGGAATCACTTCTTGAGACCACCCGGGTATTGAGATTATATATCAAGAGTGACTGGGAGCAACAGGCGGAATTAAAAGAAAGTGTAAGAGCTGAGCTGAATGACCTGACTGTGATATCCGATTATATACAGTTCAATTTTGACCGATTGGATGATCTCAGAGAGAATGTTTCGAATAAAATTGACTTGGAACAAAATCATATTTTCAAAATGCTCACAGTTGTCACCGTATGCATTTCTCTCCCGACATTGATTGCTGGAGTTTACGGGATGAACTTTGAAAAAATGCCTGAACTAAAAGTGGCTTTTGGCTATCCCGTTGTGTTGATTGCCATGGTTTGCTCTACTATTTTGCCAATCATTTACTTTAAGAAAAAAAAGTGGTTGTAGCCAATATCTTCGACTTTGAAGTAGCAGGGTATTCTTGGGCTTAGTAATAGTAAATAAAGGCCATTGACCCCTCTGTGAAAACTTAGTGATCTTCGTGGTTACAGAAACCAAAAAAAGCCCTGATCCGAAAATCAGGGCTTTTAGTGAAGTTGGTTTAGTATTTAGAAGTATAGCGTTTTGCTTCTTCCTTGATTGTCAATCACTTTCAAGTAGACATCTTTAGAATTGAAGTGGTTGAAAGAATAATCCTTCTTAAATCCCTCTGCCTGATCGATATGCTCAACAAAGATTTTTTTTCCTGATTCGACAGAGTACACCTCCACATCGGCTCCCGGCTCCATCAATCCTACTACAGTTACACTTACAGTATTTTCATCTACCATTTTACCATATGCCATCAAAGGCAAGTCAGCTGTAGGGATCGGTTTGTTGGTGGTTGCTACTTTGTAAGTTACTTCCTCGGTATCTGTTACGATTTTAACATGATACTCTCCTGCCGGCAAATTGTTCATGTCATATGGCACCATCAAATTTTCGCCTTTGACACGTACTTTTCTATTACTGAGCACTTTGCCATTCTGATCCATGATAGATATTTTGGCACTTCCCACACCCTCATTAAGGGTGACACTGATTTTCTTGTAATTAGAATTTACTGTGGATAGGGCCCTCAAATCTTCACTTGCGTTTGCTACCAATGAGCTAAAAGATAATGCACTTGCTAATGCTACTGTCAATAAAGTTTTCATAATATGTTGGTTTAGTAATTTTTAGATTTTGTGTTGTGCTTGCCTTATTGCTAAGCGCATACCAATCCAAAAAGACATGCATCAGCAGAGAGCGAGAAATTTTTCCGATCATTAAACTTCTCTCAAGATTTCGGAATTTAATTCTGATCATTTCACGATTTTTTAACAAAACATGTACAAAATATGGTCACATCTCTGTTCGCATGTATTGCTAGCGGACACTTTCTATGAATTTCCACCTTTCCAGAGGTTGCATCAATCGTCAAATGTTAAGGGAATTTAATTTTGAAAAAGTTGAAAAATTGTGAATTTGATTTTGAGACCAATAAATCGCCTGTACGCTTACGAACACACTTCGTCCGATAGAATACAAGTCAGCGATCACTATCCTGATAATAATCTCAAATCCTTGTAATTTGTAAGAAACTTAAGCGAAAAATACCTCACATAGCTTCATAGAGTTATCGTTTAAAACCGAATTGATTAAACATTCTTTGGAAATGCTATTGCTTTTCATGTAATTGTCCTTATGACACAATAGAAAAATAGATAAATTCAGTTTAAAGCGACAACCTAAAATTTTAACCTAATAGAACCCTTCCACATGAAAAAAAACCTACTGCTCTCCCTCCTATCGCTTTTCATGATAGGAATGAACGTTCAAGCCCAAGAAGCACTTTTCGGTGCACAGCAAATCACTTCACCTGAAATCCACGACGATAGTTCGGTTACTTTCCGAATTTTTGCTCCCACTGCAACATCTGTTCATGTGACCGGAGATTTTCTCCCTACCGTAAAAATGGAAACTCCTATGGGAGAAATGGATGGTCCTGGCAAGGTTGAACTGGTAAAAGACGATAAAGGTGTTTGGTCATTTACCTCTGATGCGCTTTCACCCGAACTTTATAGCTATTCATTTATAGTTGATGATCTAAAGACCACCGATCCCAGTAATCCCTTTCTGATCCGTGACGTGGCTTCCGTTACCAATGTGTTCATTGTAGGAGAAGGACAGGCAGCCTTGTACCGAGTGAAGGATGTGCCACATGGCACTGTTGCCCGACGCTGGCATGATTCTCCGGGACTGGATATGGATCGTAGACTGACTATATATACACCTCCAGGATACGAGCAATCTGATGAAAAATTCCCTGTTTTATATCTGCTGCATGGTGCCGGTGGAGACGAGGAAGCATGGATTGCATTGGGCAGAACTGCTCAGATTATGGATAATTTGATTGCTCAGGGCAAGGCAAAGCCAATGCTCGTAGTGATGCCAAACGGCAATGTGATCCAGGATGCAGCTCCTGGAGAAGGAAACAAAGGAATGTACAAGCCCGCTTTCATGATCCCGAAAACAATGGATGGAACATATGAAGCAAATTTCATGGATGTAGTCAACTTCGTAGAAAGCAACTATCAGGTAAAAGCAGATAAAGCTAATCGTGCCATAGCAGGCCTTTCCATGGGTGGCTACCACACCATGCATATCTCCAGATTTTATCCAAACATGTTTGACTACATCGGTCTTTTCTCAGCGGCTATCATGCCACGCGAAGATGCCACCAACAATGTGTACAATGATATTGACGGCACATTAAAAACCCAAATGGAAAACGGGTACAAACTGTATTGGATAGCAATCGGTAAAACTGATTTTCTCTACGATGCAAATACCGAATACAGGGCTAAGTTAGATTCCATGGAAATGCCTTATGAATACGTAGAATCAGAAGGTGGTCATATCTGGAGAAACTGGAGGGTCTATTTGACTCAATTTGTGCCTCAACTCTTTCAATAAATACCCAAAAACCATGAAAATAAAATTTATCAAATCTATCATTGCCGCTTCTTTACTAATGGGAGCTGCAATAAATGCCCAGGCACAGGAAATAAGTGCCATGCAGGCACCAAAGGTAGTTTCCCCAGAGGTGAGTTCTGACAATTCAGTCAGCTTCCGTGTCTTTTCTCCAACCGCTAATGCAGTGACCATCAATGGAAGCTGGATGGGATTTGGAGAAAATTTACCGCTTAAAAAAGAAGAAAATGGAGTCTGGACTGTTACGATTGATCCTCTAGAGTCCTCAATGTATCATTACAATTTCTTTATTGATGGCGTTTCGGCTATTGATCCCACAAATCCCGAAGCATTAAGAGACGGTACGCGATATGCGAGTTTGCTGATCGTGCCGGGTGCAGGGTCAGAAGTATTTGAACTGAATGATACACCACATGGAAACATCTCAAATGTTTGGTATCAGTCGCCATCCTTGGACAGCTACAGAAGAATGTACGTTTATACTCCTCCTGGATATGAATCCTCTACGACGGATTATCCGGTTCTATACCTTTTGCATGGTGCAGGAGGAGATGAAGATGCCTGGACGGCAATTGGGCGGGCAAATTATATTTTGGATAATCTCATTGCCCAAGGTAAAGCTAAACCCATGCTAATTGTCATGACCAATGGAAATGCATGGCAGACTAGCACATTGAGAAATAAACCTGGAACCCCCACTATAAGCAGAGAAACTTATAGCCAGTTTCAGGGCAAATTCGAGAAAAGTCTGGTGGAAGATGTAATTCCATATATTGAAAAAAGCTACCGTGTCATTCAGAATAAAGATGGAAGAGCATTGGCCGGCCTATCCATGGGCGGGGGTCACACCATTACCGCCTCTATTGAATATCCTGGCACATTTGGATACATCGGGGTTTTCAGCAGTGGCATTTTTGATGCAAATGCGGATATGGCTGAGTTGGAGAAAAAGTTTGCTGCTTTGAAATCCAGTGGTGTTGAAAAGTACTGGGTGGGTTGTGGAGTCGATGACTTCGTAATGGACTCAAATAAGCGATTGCTTTCAGTATTGGAAAAGACAGATTTTGAACACGAATATTACGAAAGTGAAGGAGGGCATACCTGGGCAAACTGGAGGGATTATCTCGCGATTTTTGCTCCTATGCTTTTTAAATAATTCAAAAATCAACTAGTCCATTGAAGCGTAGTCAACAGCTACGCTTCTTTTTTTGACTTTTGCAATTCTCATTAATAGCTTATTCAATGGGTTAAACTGGTTCGTTTTTGTACTTTCAATCCTTTATTAACTCAACTATGAAAGAATCTCGTCGAATAGAAAACCTTTTTGCTAAGCAATACAACGGTGATCCATGGTTAGGTGTAAATATGGTTGATAAATTAGGTCAGATAAATCCGGAGCAAGCTGCCTATAAATTTTCGCCAGAAGCAAATTCCATCTGGGAACTCCTAAATCACATCATAGGCTGGAGAGAGGCTGTACTTCATGGCATCCCGCAGAAATCCTACCTAAGCCCAATTCACAATTACATTCAGCCTATTACTAATCCATCTCAAGAGGAATGGATAAAAACACTTGATCGCCTCAAGAAAACCCAAACAAAATGGATCCAGTTTCTATCGACAGTTGAAGAAACGATTTTTGATGAGCCATTTGGCGACAAGAGTTATTCCCACTACGAGTTGATCATGGGAGTATTACATCACGATATATATCACTTAGGGCAAATATCCCTGCTGGTTCGTTTAATAGATTTGAGAAAATAACAGTCTTTAGTTTTAAATTTTAAGGAACTTAATCAAGCAAAGTCGCCAGATTTTGACAACCAATTACCTTTCTCATTCTCTTAACAAATTCCCTTTGACTAACTTTTGGTGTGCTATTTCGTTTTTCAAGTCATGAAAATCTTGCTTTTGCCTTTTATCTGTTTGATGATTTCTCTGGATAATTCCTTGGGGCAAGAAGTGACGCTGAAGCTTAATCCTAACGGAAAACCCGCCCAAGAAAGGAATTATGTGTTCAAAGAGGTCAAAGACTCACGAGTGGAAAAATCGATTGGTCAAGTATACGATCCACAACGAAATAAATATTCCGCCAACTTCGGAGGCGAACTTGCACAGCAAGCCTATAACTTTTACAATGCCAGAATCACTTCCGACAACCTTCCTCCACATGAGATACTAGTGAAGATATACAACCTGGATTTGAAGGAAATATACCAGGCTGATCGCAGGGGATATAAAGGTGAAATACAACTGAGTATGGGATTCTTTGTATCTGGAGAAAATGAACCAGTTCATTTGGTTGATTTCAACAGCAAACTTAACTACGGAAGACCTGCCAATCAGATGCATTACATAGAAGCATCAATAGGCAGGCTATTTGAAAATAGCTGGGAATATTTTGATGCCTGGCTGGCTACCCAATATCAAAGCAACCGATCTTTGGTGAAGAAAGTCCGATTGAATATCCTTGATCCAAAAAGGCAAAGTACCAAAGACACCGTTTTTTATGATCCAGACAGGCCTTTGACTTGGGCCGATTTCACGGACAAACCTAACGCAATAAGCTCCTTCAATGCAGCGATCTTTAGTAGTTTATCTATTGAAGGCAGTGCTTCAATTCAGAATGGGGAAATAGTACAGACGATCGACGTAAAAGTCTATATGCTTCCTAATCAATCTTGGGTGAAGGACGCAGATGACTACGCTAGTAATCACGAACAAAGACATTTTGATCTCACTCGGATTGCTGCTGATCGAATGATATTTAAGTTGAAGAACTTGGATTTGGAACCAAATCTCTACGAGGCAACGCTCAATGACATCTACTTGGATGCCTATCGAGAGATGAATCACTTGCAAGAATTCTACGACAATCAAACCAGTAATGGCCGAAATAAAGGAAGCCAAGCTAGATGGAATCAACTGATCGAGGAAGCCTTGTCAGGAAAGTGGGAAGAGCTAGACCGACTATTGGAGACAAAAGAAAAAGATTCCTTGTAAACACACCTGCAAATGGTTAAACCCGGATTTTGCATTAGGTTTCGTTATGAGACCATAAATTGTAATAAAATCAGGCTGTTTGGAGACTGAGTCCGCCGCGGCGGATATGGCGAAGTCGAAAAACAGCAACGAAGTGACTGATTTTGAAGTAATTACTGGTCGCAATAGAATTGCTAATGCATAATTCGGGTTAAAATAACTCCTCGCCATTTGCATTTTCTCCTTCGACTCCTATCTTTGCCAACGATAATGGAAAACAGCAATAGAAATATTGATTTTTTAGCAACTGCACATCAAGCCAACTTGATGCACCATTTCCATCATTCCTCCTGAGGAATATTTTTACACACCCGGTGAAGCCGATGATAGGGATTCCGCTTTTCACCAACATTTATTACATCCTTTTATTACTTAGCGTAACTTGCCAACATGGAAAAAATAATCCGTATTGCCGTGCAGAAAAGCGGCAGACTATCTGACGACTCACTTAGCCTCATCAAAGAATGTGGCATCAAATTTTACAATGGAACGGGCAAACTCAAGTCCACATCCACCAATTTCCCAATCGAATTCCTTTTTCTCCGTGATGACGATATTCCAGGTTATGTAGCCGATGGAGTTGCTGATCTTGGAATTGTAGGCCAAAATGAAGTCGTAGAAAAAAACAAGAATGTCACGACGATGAAGCCTTTAGGCTTTTCTAAATGCAGACTTTCTCTAGCTGTAGCAAAAGGTCAGGAATATAATGGTGTGCAGTTTTTCGAAGGAAAAAACATTGCCACCTCCTACCCTAAAATACTGGGGGATTATCTCAAAAGCCAAAATATCAATGCAGATATCCATGAAATCTCCGGCTCGGTAGAGATCGCTCCTAGCATCGGCTTAGCAGAAGGAATCTGCGATATCGTGAGCTCCGGCTCTACCTTGATGATGAATGGACTAAAGGAAGTCGAAGAAATCTTCAAATCCGAAGCTGTACTGATCGCAAATAATAACCTCCCAGATTGGAAAAAGGAAATTGCGGAAAAGCTACTCTTTAGAATCAATGCAGTCCAAAAAGGAAAAAGCAGTAAATATGTGCTTCTAAATGCTCCCAATGAATCCATTGAAAGAATTACAAGCCTGATTCCAGGAATGCGCAGCCCCACTATTTTGCCACTTGCTCAGAAAGGCTGGTCATCGGTTCACTCGGTTTTGAACGAGGATCAATTCTGGGAAAATATTGAGGAACTCAGAGCCGCTGGAGCAGAAGGCATTCTAGTCGTTCCTATTGAAAAAATGATTCTTTAATTCTGCATAAGTATTTGCACAACCCTAGCCCAGAAATAAAATGAAATCGAGCATGACTCAGTCGACACACAGAGGGATGAATATTCACTGCGAGATTCCATCCCATTTCCTTCGTCACGGGACAGGTTATGACCATAAAAATCAATTATAAACTGATGAAAGTCCTGGACAATCCTAGTAAAGAAACTTGGAAAAAGCAGTTGGCCCGGCCAATCTTTAAATCCAAGCAGATAAATAAAGTCGTGAAACCCATCCTGCGAAAAGTGAAAAGAAACGGTGATAAAGCCCTTTTCAAATTCGCAATGGAATATGATCACGTAGAATTAGAGACACTTTTCCCATCGGAAGTAGAAATTCATGCTGCTTCTGCAGCTATTTCACCAGCGTTGAAAAAAGCTATCAATGTGGCAAAAGCAAACATTGAGCGCTTCCACATGGCCCAGGCAACTCCTGAATTAGTGGATGAAGTGATGCCAGGAGTAGTTTGCCGGAGAAAAAGTGTCCCAATCCAAAAAATTGGCTTATATATTCCCGGCGGAACAGCCCCTTTGTTCAGCACCGTATTAATGTTGGGAATCCCAGCTGTATTGGCCGGTTGCAAAGAAATTGTGCTTTGCTCACCTCCAAATAAAGAAGGAAAAATCCACCCAGCGATACTGTATACAGCAGATTTGATTGGCATTACCAAGATCGTAAAAGCGGGTGGAGCACAAGCCATTGCTGCTATGACTTTCGGTACTGAAAGTGTACCAAAAGTGGATAAGATCTTTGGTCCTGGAAACCAATTTGTAACAGCTGCAAAGCAAATGGCAACAAAATATGGAGTAGCGATTGACATGCCTGCCGGTCCTTCCGAGGTATTGGTGTATGCTGATAATTCGGCGAATCCAGCTTTCGTAGCGGCCGACCTGCTTTCTCAGGCAGAGCACGGCGTCGATAGCCAGGTTATTCTGGTCACAGACACCGAGCAATTTGCAAAGCGCGTAGCCAAAGAAATTGATGCACAACTAGAAGAACTTCCCAGAAAAGATATTGCCAAAAAAGCCTTAGCTAATTCTAGAGCAGTAATAATCGACAGTGCTGAGGAAGCCTTGGAACTTATCAATTACTATGCTCCTGAACACCTGATCATCAGCGTGGTGGAGGAGGACAATGCTGTGAATGCCGTTTACAATGCCGGATCAGTTTTTATAGGAAACTACACCCCAGAATCAGCAGGTGACTATGCCTCTGGCACCAATCATACCTTGCCGACCTACGGCTACGCAAGAAATTACAGTGGCGTGTCACTTGACAGCTTTGTGAAGAAAATAACCTATCAAAAAATCAGTCCTGAAGGATTGAAAAATTTAGGTCCAACCATAGAAATCATGGCAGAAAATGAACTGCTGGAGGCACACAAAAATGCCGTATCAATAAGACTCAAACATCTCAAAAAACAGAAGAAATGAAGTTTGACCTAACCCCATTGCTTAGACCCCATATCGTAAACCTTCAGCCCTACACATCCGCTCGCGATGAGTATACCGGTAAGGAAGGGATATTTCTAGATGCAAATGAAAATCCTTATGGATCTGTCACTGATGAGGATCACAACCGCTATCCTGATCCGTATCAGCTTGAGTTAAAGGCCCAAATCGCCAAGATCAAGAAAGTAAAACCATCTCAGCTATTCTTGGGAAATGGTTCAGATGAAGCAATTGATCTGCTTTTCAGGGCATTTTGTAATCCTGGTAAAGATAATGTGATTCTCCTACCTCCTACTTATGGAATGTATGAGGTGAGCGCCGGCATCAATGACGTGGAAACCCGTAAAGTTCCTTTAACTAAGGATTTCCAGCTTCAGCCGGATTTGATATTAAAAGCGGTGGATAAGAACACCAAGATCATCTTTGTCTGCTCACCTAATAATCCCAGTGGAAATAAGGTAAACCGTGAGGATATTCTGAGACTAATCCGTGAATTCAAAGGTTTGGTAGTGGTCGATGAAGCCTACATTGACTTTAGCGATGAGCTGAGCTTTACCACTCTTTTGGGTGAGTATGGTAACCTTGTGGTCATGCAGACTTTCTCCAAAGCCTGGGGACTAGCTTCTCTAAGGCTAGGAATGGCTTTTGCCAGCAAAAAAATGATCAAGATCTTAAACCGGATCAAACCTCCTTATAATATCTCTGGATTGACTCAGCAAACTGTTTTGGCTGCTATTCAGAAAGTAGATAAAGTAAATGCGATGATCGCAGATATTCTCCAAGAGCGAGACTACCTGAAAAAGGAACTAAGTCAACTTGATTTTATAGAGAAAATCCATCCTTCCCATGCAAATTTCCTTTTGGTAAAAATGCCAAATGCAAGTCATGTGTATGATGATCTGATCGAAGAAAAAATCATTGTTAGAAACAGATCAAAAGTTCAGCTTTGTGAAGAGTGTCTACGTATCTCAGTGGGTACAAGAGTAGAAAATGAAGCCTTTGTCCAAGCTTTGAAAAAAATATACGCGGAAAGCTTTAACCTATAAACCATGCAAAAGAAAGTACTTTTTATAGATCGGGATGGGACAATCATCAAAGAACCACCTACTGATTTTCAGGTAGATAGCCTTGAGAAGTTAGAGTTTTTGCCAAAGGCAATTTCTAACCTGCGCAAAATTGCCGAAGAGACTGATTTTGAACTGGTCATGGTAACAAACCAAGATGGCTTGGGCACAGATTCCTTTCCTGAAAACACCTTCTGGCCAGCGCAGTTTAAAATGCTGAAAACATTGGAACAGGAGAATATTTTCTTCAAAGAAATCCATGTAGACAAAACCTTTGAACATGAAAATGCTCCCACCAGAAAACCGAATACCGGCCTGTTAACAGCATACTTTTCAGAAGATTATGACTTGGCAAATTCCTACGTCATCGGCGATAGATTAACCGATGTGAAGCTTGCAGAGAACCTTGGAGCAAAAGCTATCTTCATTGGTGAATCCGCCGAAAATGCTGCTTTGAGCACAACAGACTGGGATGAGATCTATGAGTTTTTGAAAATGCCACCCCGGGCGGCCGAAGTAAGCCGCAAGACATCTGAAACGGACATTTACATCAAATTGAACCTGGATGGAAATGGTCACTGCGATATCAAAACAGGATTGCATTTCTTCGATCACATGCTAGAGCAGCTTGGCAAGCATGGAAGCACCGATCTGGAGATCAAAGTAAATGGTGATTTACACATTGATGAGCATCACACAATTGAAGACACTGCTTTGGCGCTTGGCGAGGCTTATTTGAAAGCTTTAGGCGACAAAAAAGGAATTTACCGTTACGGTTTTCTTTTGCCTATGGATGATGTTTTGGCGCAGGTAGCAATTGACTTTGGAGGAAGACCCTGGATCGTGTGGGATGCTGAATTCAAGCGGGAAAAAGTTGGCGATATGCCAACAGAGATGTTTTATCATTTCTTCAAATCTTTCTCTGACACTGCCAAATGTAATCTGAATATTAAAGCTGAAGGCGGTAATGAGCACCATATGATCGAAGCTATCTTCAAGGCTCTTGCTAGAGCTATAAAAATGGCCGTAACTCGCGATCCTAGAAACATCAATCAACTGCCAAGCACCAAGGGAGTACTTTAATTGTCAGCCGTTTACTACTTTTTTCTTTAGAGAAAGCTTGAACTCTTAAAATTTCATAAGGGTTAGGAAAATATCTTCATAAATGTTTTTCCTAATCCTTATTTTTTTGTTCATTTAGTCATGAAACGACTTTTACGTACCCTGACTATCCTTTTCTTAATTGTTGTAAGTAGCTCTTGCTCAAGTAGCCTTCAAAATATTGAGCAGCTTTTCAATAACAAGAAATACGATGATGCTATTGAAAACCTTAATCAATACCTCTTTTTTAATGTAACTGACGTCAAAGCATTACATATGAGGGCGAGGTGCTATGAAGAACTCGGGGAATTAAAAAAAGCAAAAGCAGATTACGAGCGAATCATATCCATAGACAATGAATATGCACACGCACATGCCGGTTTAGGCAAATTGCTCTTTGACGAAAAGAAATATGATGATGCAGAGATAAGGCTTCTTCGGGCAGCCTCACTTGATGCCACGGATTTCGATATTATCTATCTACTTGGGCGCACTATGCTTATGACTGAGAAATTCCGTAAAGCGGAAGAATTCCTAAGATTAGCCACAGAATTAAATCCTGATAACGCTAAAGTATATTTCTACACAGGCATGGCTCTCGCTTACCAAGGAGATGCTTTGGGATGCGCAGCTGCTTTAAATTCTTACGTTAATCGAGAGCCTAATAATATGGTTGGACGCTATAATCGCGGATTTGCATTAATGAATGCAGGTTATTTGCCTTGGGCACTAGAGGATTTTGATGCTGTACTCAAGCAAAACCCAAATCATCTAGAAGCAATGGCTCGTAAGGGACACTGCATGGCTTCTTTGGGTGATTCTGAAGGCTGTGATCTTCTTCAAAATGCAGCAAACAAAGGAAGTGAGTATGCAAAGGCACAAATAGAATTTTGTGCTTCTTAAGCTAAACGTACTGAGATGGCTTTCTTGTAGTTTATTAGCGCCTGTTCACTTATACCCAGAAATAAGTAAGGTTCTATCATTTCCAACTCCATCAAATAGAATGTACAGTCAATCTCGACCCCATCTACCCGGACATATAGGCTGTCAGTAGCATATTGATTCACCAGTGCCTGGCAGGAGGCCAACATGGATTCAGAGGGATTGATGGTTTTAATGGTTCCACCAAAATAGTGTTGCACCCGAAAATCCTTGCTAGCCGGTGTTTTCAAAACTGCATGGGAAAACTTACCATTAAAAAATAGCAGAGAATACTCCCCTATTGTTTCAACCTCTGAAACGAATGGTTGGACTAGAAATGCTTCATAAGTTACCCAGGTTTGAATTTTTTCAGCATATTTTCCCCAATCCGAGCTTTCCAGTTTTAAGGTATTCTTTGCACCACCGCTTACTAAAGGCTTTACTACCCAGGTTTCGCTTTTGACCTTTGAAGCTATTTTCTCTGGCGAAATTACTGTCCCTTTTTCCAATATCATCCCAGCTATTACAGGAAAGCCTTTTGATTCAACTTCCAAAAGATAGGTTTTCGAAGAGTTCCAAAGAATTGTATCTAAGCTATTTAGAGCCGGAATATTGAGTTGTTTCATACGTTCTATCCAACTCAAAAACTCAGGGTAAAAATCAAAATAATCCCAAGTTGATTTGATTAGCAAAAGTGTAAACTTTTCCCATTTGACTTCAGAATCTGACCAGATAACTATTTCATGAGAAATCTGTAAGTCGCTTAGAATATCAGATAACATTTGATTTTCGTCGAGCGTATTCGTATCGTACGCCCCAACCGAGAAATAACTGACAATAGCTACGTGTTGATTCATTGCTTATATTTTCCACAAATCTATACTTTAACCAAAATTTTCGCTGACCATTCTTCTAAAATCGGTCTTTACTCTTACTTTTGGCCTTTGCTCAAAATATGGACCATCGAAAACTAGTCATAATCCCCACTTTCAACGAGAAAGAAAATATCCTGGAAATGATCCATGCGGTAATGAATCTTGCTGGAGGATTTGAGTTGTTAGTAGTGGACGATGGTAGCCCAGATGGCACTGGAGCTTTGGTAAAGAGCCAGCAAATAGCCTTTCCTAAGCGACTTCATTTAATAGAACGATATGGCAAATTAGGCTTAGGGACAGCATACATCACCGGCTTCAAATGGGCGTTGGAGAGGGATTATGACTTCATCTTCGAAATGGATGCAGATTTTTCGCATAACCCTAATGATTTGATCCGACTTTACGAAGCTTGTGCTGACCGGAGATTTGACCTGGCAATCGGGTCCAGATACATCACAGGTGTAAATGTGGTAAACTGGCCTATGGGCAGAGTTTTGATGTCTTATTTCGCTAGCGTCTACGTGAAATTCATCACAGGTTTACCAGTGAAAGATGCAACTGCAGGATTCAAATGCTACCACAAATCAGTGCTCGCCGGAATCAAGCTTGATGAAGTACGATTTGTTGGCTATGCATTTCAGATTGAGATGAAGTTTACCACTTGGAAGCTTGGATTCAAACTAGTAGAAGTGCCAATAATATTCACTGATCGCACAAAAGGAACTTCGAAAATGAGTCGGGGAATTTTCAAAGAAGCAGGTATTGGGGTGATTTCAATGAAGATTAAAAGTATTTTTAGCCCTTATCAGCTTAATCAAAACGGATTGACCGAATAGGATCTACTTTGGAGATCACCATGACTGGTATCCACAAGACTGCCGCTGTAAGAACTACAATTCCAATGTTGATTAAGACAAATGCAGGCCAATTCCAATCAATCGGCACATAACTCATATAATAACTTTCAGCATCCAGAGGAATCAATTTGAATTGATCTTGCAAAAAGCCTATTCCTAGACCGATTGCATTTCCTATTATCATTCCCCGCAAAAGTATATTAATTCCATTCCAAAAGAAGATTCTTCGGATTTGCTTATTTGTGGATCCTAGCGCTTTTAGTAAGCCAATCATTTGCGTGCGCTCCATGATCAAAATAAAGAGAATCGCTCCCATATTGAAGATCGCCACGAAGCCTATCAAACCAATAAAAACATAGACATTATTATCCAACAGACTTAGCCAATCGAAAATCTCCACAAATTTATCCTGGCTACTAATTAACTTCAAGTCATAATCCATTAACTCCTCTATTTTTGGGGTATAGGAATCTATTTTAGTAAAGTCATCAACGAAGATTTCCAAACCACCAATTTGATCCTCCGTCCAATCATTTAGATTTCTGATGGTCTGCAATTCCCCGATAATAATCTTTTCGTCGAAGTTTTCCAGGTAGGTCTGAAATATCCCCACTACTTCCACTCTTCTGTATCTTGGTGGGTCTTGCACGAAATAAAGTGTGATTTTATCTCCTACTTTTAGCAAAAGTTTATTTGCTATAAACTGACTCAGCATGACTTCATTACTGGTTCCTTCATCAGGAATGTTAATCATTCTTCCATCAATCACATACTTTTTGAAACCCAGTGTATCAAAATCCTGCCCCACTCCTTTCATCAGCACTCCCTCCACCTCTTCATCGCCTTTGATTAAAGCGGCTTTATGGGCGAAGGCCTGTACTCTGGTTACAAATGGCAATAGGTGATTGGTTTGGCTGAACTGGGAATTCAGCGAAAAAGCAGCCTCTTCGAAGGCATTACTCATCGTGAATCTCTGCACTTGGTAATGACCGGTGAAACCGTAAACTTTTCCCGAAACGGTACTTTGAAAACCTCCCAAAACCATAAAGGAAACAAGCGATAGAGCCAGCCCCAAGGCAAGGCTTCCTACTGCAATTTTGTGTATGGTGGCCGAAAATCCTCCAGCTTTCTTAAAACTGATTCTTTTGGCGATGAAATAGGAAAGGTTCAAAGGACTGCTTTAATTTGTTGGATTAGACCGCAAAATAGCATGAACCAAACGAAACTTTTGCCCTTTATTTACTTTTTGAATTTAGCACTGCTAATTCTCGGTATTCCCAACATGTCTTTGGCAAGACAAATCACTCCTCTGCCAGGAGCAGAACGTCCAGAACTATACCTTGAGCAACTTGAAGGAAAGAATATAGGTATAGTCGCTAACCAAACCAGCATATTGACCCAAAGCAACAATAAGCATGTGGTTGATTTTCTATTAGAAAAAGGCATCATGGTGAAGAAAGTCTTTGTGCCCGAGCATGGATTCCGTGGTCAAGCTGATGCTGGGGAAAAAGTAGATAATACAATTGACTCCAAAACAGGCCTTCCTATTATCTCGCTTTATGGAAATAACAAAAAACCAAAACAAGAACAGATTCAAGATTTAGATATCCTGATTTTTGATTTACAGGACGTGGGCGTGAGATTCTACACCTACATTAGCACCATGCATTACCTGATGGAGGCTGCGGCTGAGAATGGTAAAAAGGTGATGATTTTCGATAGACCCAATCCTAACGGAAATTACATTGCCGGGCCAGTATTGAAAAAGGGCTTCGAAAGCTTTGTCGGAATGCATCCCATACCAGTCGTACATGGTCTGACAGTCGGTGAGCTGGCGCAAATGATCAATGGGGAAAAATGGTTAAAAGGCGGATTACTAGCAGACCTTGAAGTGGTTCCGGTGGCTAATTGGAATCATCATACAGCATATAACTTACCTGTTAAACCCTCTCCAAATCTACCTAATGACTTGTCTATTAAGCTCTATCCCAGCACCTGCTTTTTCGAAGGGACCATCATTTCTCTTGGTAGAGGGACTCATTTCCCTTTCCAGGTTTATGGCTATCCAGATCCGAAATTTGGAGAATTCACCTTCACCCCGGTGAGCATAGATGGTATGTCAAAAAATCCCCCTCTTAAGGATCAAAAATGCTATGGGGTGGATTTAAGGGGAGAGTCGATGAACCATGAGTTTACGTTAAAATATCTTTTAGATGCCTATCAAAAATCAGGTAAGGGTCAGGCTTTTTTCAACAATTACTTCAATACCCTTGCAGGCACAGATGAATTGAAAAAAATGATAATAGCCGGAAAAACGGAAGCTGAAATCACAGCTTCTTGGCAACCTGATTTGGAAAAATTCAAAACCCTGCGCACTAAATATTTGATATATAAATAAAAGTAAAGGCTGAGTTTGAAAACTCAACCCTCAACAATATTCTCAAAATGAATAAGCATCTTAGAATCGTCTACATGGGTACACCGGAATTTGCTGTGCCTGCCTTAGAACTTTTGGTAGAAAATGGCTGGAATGTAGTTGGGGTAATTACTGCTCCAGATAAGCCAAAAGGACGTGGTCAAAAGCTAATCCCTTCTCCTGTAAAGGAAGCTGCCCTCAACCTGAATTTGAATATTTTACAGCCAACTAATCTAAAATCTCCAGAGTTTCAAGATGAACTTCGTACGCTGAAAGCAGATCTTCAAATCGTGGTGGCATTCCGAATGCTTCCTGAGTCAGTCTGGAATATGCCTCCTATTGGCACATTCAATCTTCATGCTTCACTTTTACCTAATTATCGAGGTGCCGCTCCGATCAACTGGGCAATTATCAATGGCGAAAAGGAAACTGGCGTGACAACTTTCTTCCTAAAGCATGAAATCGATACCGGGAGCATTATCTATCAAGAAAAAGTTGCCATTCTAGACGAGGATGATTTAGGTACTGTATATGAAAAGTTGATGAATGTTGGGGCTAAGCTTGTCCTAAAAACAGTCGAAAATATAGCTGAAGACAAAGTTCAAGCACTACCTCAAGATGAATCCAAAGCGATTCATCATGCCCCTAAAATATTCAAGGAGACCGGCGAAATAGACTGGAACAAGTCAGCTGAATCAATACACAACCTGGTTCGCGGTCTATCCCCCTATCCTGCCGCCTGGACTAGATTTGATGAAAAAATCTGTAAGATTTACAAAACAAAGTATTACCAAAGTCAGAATACCAATAAAGCAATTGGTGAGCTTCAAACGGACAATAAAACCTTTTTGAAAGTACAGACTGGGGAAGGGGTTTTAGAGATTTTCGAACTTCAGTTGGAAGGAAAAAAACGAATGAAGGTGGACGATTTACTGAGAGGATACAAGTTTTCGTGATTTAAGAAGAATAGAAAAAAGAAGGAAATATTTCATTTTTAGCCTGATTTTAAGGAACTTCAAACTAGTATATAACCAAATTTTTAACGCCAAACTCATGAAAAATCTCAATAGTATCCTTATAATTTTGCTTTTTATCACTTCACTTTCATTTTCAGCCGAAGCCCAATTCATTAAAAAAATTCAGAAGGCAGCTAATAGAGGCATAGAGAATGCAATAGAAAAAAAAGTAGAAAAGGAAGCCACTAAAATGACTGAGAAGCAACTTGAAAAGTTGTTTTATGATATGTATGGAAATGGATCGGATAGCATTTCCACTGGAGGTATTGACATGAGCAAGGTTTTAGCTGGTTTGGGCGAACCTGTTGATACTGAGGATCAATATGACTTTGTTGGCTATGCGATAATGGAAATGACTTCCGAAGACCAAAAAGGTAAGACTCAGGATCCAGTACACTTCAAATCCTATTTAGGTAAATCAGTCGATTATAGTGGCATGGAGGTAATAGACCCTAAAAATCCTCAAGTAAAAACCACTATGATATTTGATGTGAAAAACACCGCATCAATCATCTTAATGGATAATGACGGAGAAAAAATGAGCTTGGCCTACAAACTAGATATGGATGATATCCAAGAAATGGCTGATGCGCAAATGGAATCTTCGCCAAATGAAGATGAGATAACGCCAGAAAAAACCGGGAAAACCAAAGATATACTTGGTTATAGCTGTGAGGAATATCATATAAAAAGCGAGGATGGAGAAGGTTATTATTGGGTGACGCAAGAACCTATTTCAGGATATTCATCCTTCTGGGGTGCCAATAATCCAATGATGGCATCAAATGCCAAATCCAAGTATGCAGAACGATTCAAAAATTTACCAACAGGTAATTTTCTTGAGCTAACCTTCACATCTTCAGATGGAAAGGTAGAAATGAAAGCAATTGATATAAAAGAGTCTGATCCAAAATCGTTCGAGTTAGCAGATTACCCAAATATGATGCAAGCAATGAATCAAGAGTAATTCTGTTACAATTTATTTTTTCTCGGGTTTAGGCCTGTTATCTTCAAGGCAAGAAGCATTTTGCATGAAGATATCACTAATAGCTGCAGTGGCGGCCAATAATGTCATCGGTCGAGACAATGACCTAGTTTGGAGATTACCTAATGATTTTAAGCGGTTTAAAAGGATCACGTCTAATCATTTTATACTAATGGGAAGAAAGACATTTGAGTCCTTAGGCACCCCCCTTCCAAATCGAACACACATTGTAATTACCAGAAATCAGGATTACCAAGTACCTGAAGGACATTATGTTTTTGAGAGTGTAGAAAAGGCATTTGTATTTTGCCAAAAGAGAAACGTAGATCATCTATATGTGATTGGAGGAGGAGAAATCTATAGACAAACATTGCCATTGGCAGATGAGTTAGTTCTTACCGAAGTAGAATCCACTCCTAAGGGAGACACCTATTTCCCAGAATTCAACAAGGAGGATTGGAAGATTACATTCAGCGAATATCATCCAGCTGATGATCGACACCAATACGCTTTCACATACGTCAATTACGAAAGAATCCATAGGAAGCATGTCTAAAAAAGTAATCTGGATCACTGGAGCCTCATCAGGAATCGGAGAAGCGTCAGTCTATAAGTTTGTAAAGGAAGGCTATATGGTAATTCTTTCTGCTAGAAACCAAGAAGCACTCGAAAAAGTCAAATCATCCAGTACTCATCCCGAAAATTGTAAAGTACTTCCGCTTGACCTTACCGATCAGTCTTCTTTCTCAGCTAAAACTAAGGAGGCAATAACAGCTTTTGGATCTATTGATATGATGCTTCACAATGGTGGTATCAGCCAGCGATCCTTGATTAGAGATACTCCTATTGAGGTAGATCGTAAACTTATGGAGGTTAATTTCTTTGGCACCGTAGGACTTACTAAAGCACTTCTTCCCCACTTCATCGCTAAAAAATCCGGTCAATTTGGTGTGATTTCATCTCTAGTCGGGAAATTTGGCTCGCCATACAGATCAAGTTATGCTGCAGCAAAACATGCACTTCATGGATTCTTCGAGTCGCTAAGGTTAGAGCATTTCGATGAAAATATAACGGTGACGATGATATGTCCTGGCTTTATCAAAACTGATGTTTCAAAAAATGCATTGACAGCTGATGGCACTCCGCTGAATGAGATGGACAAAGCACAGGAAAATGGAATGAGTGCGGAAGATTGTGCCAAAGAGATTTTCAAGGCCCTCACTCATAAAAAAGAAGAAGTCTATATCGGTGGAAAGGAAACCATAGGCATCTATTTGAAACGATTTGTCCCAACAATTTTCACGAAAATACTTCGTAAATCAGAAGTAAGATAATACCATGAAAACGAGAATGACAAAAACGTCACATATTGGGATGATTATTGGCCATGCGAGATTCTCCCGTATCCAGTTCGGGACAAACAATGTGGCCAATAAAAATCAATTATAAACAGATGAAAGTAGTTAGAGCTGAAATAATAGCCATTGGAGACGAGTTGCTCTATGGGCAGATCGTAGATACAAACAGTCATTGGATCAGCCAAGAGCTTGATCTTCTTGGTGTAAAAGTGGTACGGAAAACCACCATAGGTGATGATAGAAAAGATATTTTAGCTGCTTTTGTATCTGCTGAAGCTAGAGCTGATATTATTTTAATCACGGGAGGACTTGGGCCCACTCAGGATGATCTGACCAAACCACTGATGTCAGAATTCTTTGAAAGTCCTATTATAGAGAATCCAGCAGCTGTGGAAGCAGTAATAGAGTTTTTCAAAAAACGTGGCAGGGAGATCACTCCGCTTAATTTACTCCAGGGACATCTCCCAGCTTGCTGTACTTACGTGCCAAATGAAGTGGGAACTGCTCCAGGAATGTGGTTTGAAAGAAACGGAACTTACTGGATGTCGATGCCAGGAGTTCCGCATGAGATGAAAAAGTTAATGACAGACTTTGTCGTGCCGAAGCTACCTACCCTATTTCCATTGCCTGTTATCGTACATCGCATGGTGAAAACAGTGGGTATTGGTGAAAGTTGGCTTGCAGATCTGATTAGAGACTGGGAGAATGCACTGCCAAAAAACATCCGGTTGGCCTATTTACCTTCTTTGGGACATGTCAAACTTCGGCTCACTGGTTTTGGAACAGATAAAATTGAAATCGAAAAGGATATCCAAAAGCAAATTGATCTAGTTTTACCTAGAATAGAAAAATACGTCTATGGCTATGATTCGGAGTCTTTGGAAACAGCCATCGGGAAGCTTTTGATTTCAAATAAAAAAACAGTTGCTTTAGCCGAAAGCTGTTCAGGAGGCTACATTTCCCACCTGATAACCAGTATTTCCGGGAGTAGTTCGTATTTTCAGGGAGCAGTAATTCCATACCACAATCAATTCAAAAATGAAATCATTAAGGTAAAGAATGAAACATTATCATCTTTTGGAGCAGTAAGTGAAGAAACAGTCAAAGAAATGTCCAAAGGAGTTCGTGAATTGTTCAAATCAGATTTTGGTTTGGCAAGCAGTGGAATCGCGGGTCCCGTTGGTGGAACGGAAGAAAAACCTGTGGGCACAGTGTGGATTGCTTGTGCGGGAGAAGGGTTTGTTGAAACCAAAAAGCTTCAGCTGACACAGGATAGAATGCTCAATATTCAACTCACAGCAGTTGCAGTTTTGAACTTACTTAGAATTTGTATTACAGAGAAATAACAAATAAAATTTCTATTGAAAGGTTTGGGATAGTGTTTTAGAAAATTTAATTTTAAAACTTGTATATAAACCCAATAAATTATTAAATCATAACCATGGCGATTGTAGAAATGCTGATGCCCAAAATGGGCGAGAGTATCATAGAAGGTACAGTGCTGACCTGGCTTAAAAATGAGGGTGACACAATTGAGCAGGATGAATCTGTCCTAGAAGTAGCTACTGATAAGGTTGATACAGAAGTACCATCCACTCATGCTGGTGTCTTGAAGCAAATTCTTGCCAAAGAAGGGGAAGTAATTGCTGTGGGCTCTCCAATAGCAATCATTGAAACAGCTGGTGAGGAAAAAATTGTTCCAATCAACATTGAGCCTAAAACGGATATACGGAAAGAAGATCTTGTAGCTGCCGCTCCTGACAACACTGCTGCAATTTTAGCCACAACTGAAACTTCCGACTTGGGAGATGATAGATTCTATTCTCCTTTGGTACAGAGCATTGCTAAAGAAGAGGGGATATCTAAAGCTGAGCTAGCCAAAGTTCCTGGTACTGGAAAAGATGCAAGAGTGACGAAACAGGATATGTTGAATTACCTAGAATCGAGGTCTGCTCCTGCTAAAAAAACTGCGGCAATTCCATCTATTTCAGCTCCTAAAGTGTCGGTTAGCATATCGGGTGAAGATGAGATCATTGAAATGGATCGTATGCGCAAAATGATCGCTCAGCGTATGCTGGAGTCAAAACGTATCTCTGCACATGTCACCTCTTTTGTAGAGACTGACATGACGAATATAGTAGTGTGGCGTGAGCGAAATAAGCTTGCTTACAAAGATAAATTTGGTGAATCTATCACTTATACACCATTCTTTATTGAGGCTGTCGCAAAAGCAATTCGAGATTTCCCTATGATCAACATCTCTGTAGATGGGGATAGAATCATCAGAAAGAAAGATATTAATGTAGGCATGGCAGTTGCCTTGCCTAATGGGAATCTGATTGTGCCAATCATCAGAAAAGCTGATCAGTTAAATCTTGTGGGAATTTCTAAAAAAGTAAATGAACTTGCCAACCTAGCCAGAAATAATAAACTAAATGCTGATCATTTGGCAGGTGGTACCTATACCGTTTCTAATGTAGGATCATTTGGAAATGTAATGGGGACTCCTATTATCCCTCAGCCTCAGGTAGCTATATTGGCTGTAGGCGCAATTGTGAAAAAACCTGCGGTGGTAGAAACGCCTACCGGAGATGTGATCGCAATCAGACATAAAATGTTCCTTTCCCATTCTTATGATCATCGTGTGGTTGATGGTTCATTGGGAGGAAAGTTTGTCAAGCGAGTTTCAGATTATTTGGAAGCTTTCGATATCAACACACCTTTATAAATTAAAAGCCGGTCATCAAACCGGCTTCTTTTATTTCATTTTTTCCTTTTGAATTCACTCTTCAACGAATATTCCTTTAATTTTTCTGCAAGAGCAACAAGTCTTATGGGTTTAGTGAGGTAATCATCCATACCAGCTTCTGCCGCTTTTTTCTGATCCTCATCGAAGACATTGGCTGATAATCCAACTATAAAAACCTTTCCCATTTCGCCTAGTTTCCTAATTTCTTTAGCAGCTTCCAAGCCATTGAGCACTGGCATTTGAACATCCATCAGGATGATATCAAACTCCTTGTGCTTAACCATTTCCAATGCTTCCTGTCCATCTCTGGCTACTCCAAAATCATAACCTAACTGGTCAAGAATAAGAGTCATCAGCTGAAGGTTAAGTTCATTATCTTCTGCCAAAAGAATTCTGGCGGGATACTCAGTGGCCATGCCATTCCAATTCGTTCGCTTTGGCTGCTCATTTGTAGTGTTTCCTGGAACTACCTCTGGAGCTTTTTTTATCACTACTGAAAAAGCAAAAACAGATCCCTTGCCTAGCTCACTCGAAATTGTCAGCTCTCCCCCCATCAACTCTACAATCTTCTTTGCAATTGCCAAGCCTAGGCCAGTGCCTTGATAGCTCCTTGAACTTGAACTTTCTACTTGATAAAATGGATCAGTCAGTCTAGGTATTATTTCTGCCGGGATACCTATGCCACTGTCCTGCACACTACATTTTAAGTAATTAATATCACCAGCGATTTGCTCGAGTTCAAGCTTCACCAAAACAGTCCCACCTTTTGGTGTAAACTTCACAGCATTCCCAACCAGATTCAATATCACTTGGTTGATTTTTTCCACATCGCCCTCCATCAGCTCTTCGGCATTAGGATCATGAAATGTTTTTAAAATCACCCCTTTCTTTTGGGCTAAGCCATAAAAGATTTGAACTTGTCTCTCCAACTCATCTGCAGGGCAAAAGCTGCTGGAGTGTATATCAATTTTACCTGCTTCAATTTTCGAATAATCAAGAATATCTTTGATAATATTCAACAAGGAATTGCCGGAGTTTTTTATGATTTCAAGGTATTGCAGCTGTTCAGCATCCAGGCTGGTTTGATCCAGCAAATCAATAATTCCCAGAAGCCCATTCATAGGTGTTCTGATTTCATGACTCATATTTGCTAGAAACTCTGATTTGGCTCTACTTGCCTGGTCAGCTGCATTCATTGCTTCCACAAGACCTTTTTCCCAAATACGCTGACTAGTAATGTCTTTGGAAATGGACATCATTCGCTTTTTATCCAAAGGAAAAAACCGGATCTCAAAGTACTTTCTTTCTTGCCCTATTTTGATTTTCAAATCCACCGTCTGAATTTGCTCAGTTTTTCTTGCCAGATTAAAAGCAAATTGCGTTTGTTCACGTTGCTGTCTCGGTACTAAATCAAACACCGATTCTCCAATCAGAGAAGGACCCAATGATTTCAGAAATTTCTGATCCTTAGCATGAGACTCCAGTACTACTCCATTGTTATCATAGGCAAAAATGATATCGGGAATATTATCGATTAGATTTTTAAGACGCTTTCCACTTTCGATCAATTCCTGTTTGCTTTGATATTGATCAGTGATATCAGTGCAAATACCAAGTCCTCCATTATATCTTCCTTGCTTATCGAAGACCAATTTTTCGAAAATTCTAAGTCTAACTTTCGATCCATCCGGCTTTTCGAAATCATATTCAAGATCAATAAAAGACTTATTCTGACTAAGTGCACTTTTAACCAGCCTTATGACCTTTAAAACATCTACATGTTCTACTTCACTTCTAAATGCATCTAAAAATTCTGATTTGGAATGACCCAAAATCTTCTCCACTTCATCACTAACTCGTGTTATTTGGCCTTTAAAATTATGGAAAAACACAAATCCACGAAGTTCCTTAAGCAGAAGATTTTGCTGGTCAAATAGTTCGGAAATCTCCTCGGCACTTTCCTCAAGTAACTTTTGTGATTTCAATCTATTTAATAAGGAAAGTGTAAAGAATACCACAGTCCCTATAAGCAAAAACACAAATCCCGTAAATAGAAATAGGTAAGTGCTATAAATCCCGCTAGTAATTGAAGTTGATTCAATCATAAATAAGAGGGCTGCATTTTCATAAATATCCCCAAAGTGAAAAGGATATTCTACTAAAACACCAGACCCGGAATTTTCCCCTTGCTCCCAATCAATTTCATAAATCCCAATTACCCCAATAGAAGCATCGTTTTTGATTTGCATTAAAGAAAAACTATCTATTTCTAATATGGACTCACTCTGTTCAAGATCTAGATATTCTAGCTCCTCACCCAGCAATAGGAGCTTGTTGCCTCCTTTATTCAAATAATAGTGGGTCACAAAATCCTTTGTAAACAAGACAGGATTTAATAAAAAAGTAAGTTCAAACCCCTTTTCATTGCCTTTGTTAAAATACACGAAATCACGATTTCCCTTTAATGGGACTTTCTCATAATATTTACTTCGTATAAAGTCATTTCTTTCAGTTCTAGTCAGATATATAACGGAATCCTGAAGATTCACCCACACAGTATCAATCAAGCCTGGATAGTTGTTAAAAATCCTTCTAACCGCTTTTGTTAAATCATCTCTGTAATCATCTTCATCCAGGTCCTCATCTTCAAGATATTCTGACAAAGCCTTTGCATTCTCTTCAAATCGATCTATTGCTATTTCAATTTCCGTAGCTGCAAGCTCCGTTTGCTTTCGTAGAAACTCCTTTCTAGACTTAACCTCTGCATCAGAAATAGCTTGAAAAAAACTTACACCCAACAAGATTACTAAAATCACTAAAGAGCTTCCGATAAAAATCATTAGCAAGTAATCTCTGCGATATCCATTTCCTTTCTTCATCAGAATCGAAGGTCAATTTCTATCAAATACCAATCAAGAAGGTTAAAAGGAATGGAATGTGCTGCTAATGGACTAAATTCATTCTTGAAAAAAAAATGATTATCCTGGTTCAGAATAATGGACTTAGCCATTTCTCTAACCTCGCTATTCTTACTATTAAATAAATTAAACTCTGAAATCCGAAAATTATCTGATAGAATAGTTTCTCGGTAAACGTGGTTTAACAAGGGAGGAAAACTCAACGATTCAATGGCAGCAGCATTTCCTCCCACGATATCTCCTTTGCTATTTACTATCAAAAACTCCCCTTTCTTCTTTTCCAAATAGCGTCCAATAATCTCATCGACGGTAATATCTATTCCCAAAACAGCGTACAATTCTCCATTCTCAAGAACAGGATGAACCAAAGATAGAATCCATCCTCTACCTGCAGGGTCAACATAGACTTCAGGAATCCATTTGGGTTCTTTTTTAGGATTATGGTTAAAATCGCCTTCGTAAAAAAAATTGAAGTTTGTTAAGTCAATATTTGGGTCTAAAAGAGTTTTTGCATCGTATGCAGGATAAACCCGAGACACTTGATCTACAGTGTTGAAATATACCTGAGCAATCATATCGAATTTTTCAAAAGTTCGATTAAAAAGAGAATCCATACTATTGGTGATCAATACATTTTCCATGGATCTTTCAAAATCACTAGTGCTCTTAAAAATAACAACAGAGCTCAGCTTATCGGAATCTTGAGGAGTATTGGTAGAAAATGCCCCATCAAAACTGTATTTATTTTCATCAGCATGTAATAGCAAGCTATCTCTATTGGCCAAAAGAAACTCGAAATGATCCTTCAGCACAATTATCTCCTCTTCAAGTTGCTTCAGTTCGGATTCCATTTCTAGTACGATCGACTGGTCAAACACTGAACTATGATACTTTCCGATTTTATCAGATGGTTCACAGGATAGTAATAAGAAAAGTATTGGGAAAATCCGATAGATAATTGACTTCATGAAATATAAGCTAAGTAGGAAATTATAAATTTCCCACTTCAGTGCGAAATGATTGTCCCATTTCTTTAAAGCGCATCTTAACTTTTTCAAAAAAATCTCCAGTCCAAAAAATCTCTAAATCAGCTTCATCAAGTACATCCGTCTCTTGTAATTTGAATGTCTGTTCCATCGGCCCCAATTCAAACTTGATGATGTATTTA
Source organism: Algoriphagus aurantiacus (assembly GCF_035156405.1). Taxonomy (NCBI): domain Bacteria; kingdom Pseudomonadati; phylum Bacteroidota; class Cytophagia; order Cytophagales; family Cyclobacteriaceae; genus Algoriphagus; species Algoriphagus aurantiacus. The sequence continues at coordinate 135,915 of NZ_JAXRUT010000007.1, forward strand.
TTATTCCAGGAGAACACACTGATGCGAATGTCCTCCTGAATAAACTCTTTCACAACTCTCATTTATGCAGTCTTTACTTCTGAAGAAAAGGTAATGTTGGACTTCAGAGAGGAAGCCACGGAACAATATTTCTCCACTGAAAGTGCAACGACTTTAGCAAACTCTTCCTCTTTGGCATCAGGGGATATCAGAATGAATTTCAAGTTGATATCAGTATAAAATGAGGGAACTCCTTCGTTTCTATCACCCTCTACTTCCACAATCAAATCTGTAACAGTTTTACGTTTCTTCTTCATCATCAATACTGCATCTACAGAGGCACATGAACCCAAGGCAGATAGAAGGATATCCATCGGTGATTGAGCTTTCTTGTGCTGAGGATCATACATATCTATCTGTACTACATTACCTTGAGGGTTTACTGATTCGTACTCGTGGTCCGCTTTCATACGAACAGTTACATTTCTTTTTGCCATTTCGCTTAGGATTAAAGTCCTTAAAACTTTGAATTATTAAAATTTAAATTATTACAACTCTACACACCTTACATATTCCTACGATACTGTCCCCCTACTTGGTAAAGTGCATGAGTTATCTGCCCAAGTGAACAATACTTAACAGCCTCCATTAGTTCCTCGAATATATTCTCATTATTCACAGAAACCTTCTTTAATGCCTCTAAGTGCTTATTTACTAATTCTGGATTTGCCGCATGGAGCGTTTGTAAAGTTTTAATCTGTGCTTCCTTTTCATCTTTCTCCGCACGGATCACTTCCCCAGGGGTTACCGTGGGCGAGCCATCAGAAGAAAGGAAGGTATTCACACCAATAATCGGAAATTCACCTGTGTGTTTCATCATTTCATACAGCATGCTTTCCTCTTGGATTTTGCCTCGCTGATACATGGTCTCCATCGCACCCAATACTCCTCCTCGCTCAGTAATTCTATCAAACTCCACGTACACAGCCTCTTCTATTAAGTCAGTCAGTTCTTCAATAATAAAAGCACCTTGGATAGGATTTTCATTCTTAGTAAGTCCCAATTCCTTATTGATAATCAGCTGAATAGCCATTGCTCTACGAACTGATGCTTCAGTAGGCGTAGTAATAGCTTCATCGTAAGCATTGGTATGCAGGGAGTTGCAATTATCATAAATCGCATATAGCGCTTGCAGGGTGGTTCGTATGTCATTGAAGTCAATTTCCTGCGCATGAAGCGAGCGACCTGAGGTCTGAATATGATACTTGAGTATTTGCGAACGCTCATTTGCTCCATACTTTAGCTTCATAGCTTTTGCCCAAATCCTCCGGGCAACTCTCCCGATTACTGCATATTCAGGATCGATTCCATTGGAGAAAAAGAAGGAAAGGTTCGGAGCAAATTGGTTGATATCCATTCCGCGGCTCACATAGTATTCTACGTAGGTAAATCCATTGGAAAGTGTCAATGCCAACTGTGTAATTGGATTTGCTCCTGCCTCAGCAATATGATATCCTGAGATAGATACGGAATAGAAATTACGGACCCCCTGTTCTATGAAGTATTGCTGCACATCCCCCATCAGTCTCAGCGAAAACTCAGTAGAGAAAATGCATGTATTCTGAGCCTGATCTTCTTTCAAAATATCCGCTTGAACGGTGCCTCTCACTTTAGCGATGGTTTCTGCTTTGATTTTCTGATAAACCTCAGCTGGCAAGACTTGATCCCCTGTAACTCCCAAAAGCATCAAACCTAAACCATTATTGCCCTCTGGAACTTTAGAATTGTAAGTTGGTCTAGGGAGCTTTTTACCTTTATAGAGCTGATCTATTTTCTGATCTATGGCTTTTTCCAGTCCATTCTCCTTGATATAAACCTCACATTGCTGATCGATGGCTGCATTCATAAAGAATGCTGTCATCGTAGCAGCAGGACCATTTATTGTCATTGACACTGAGGTCATTGGATCTACTAGGTTAAAGCCAGAATAGAGCTTCTTTGCATCATCCAAACAGCAAACGTTCACACCGGAATTACCGATTTTGCCATAGATATCAAGACGGTAATCTGGATCCTCACCGTACAAAGTCACTGAGTCAAACGCTGTCGAAAGTCGCTTGGCATCCATATCTTTTGACACATAATGAAAGCGTTTATTAGTACGCTCTGGCCCCCCTTCTCCCGCAAACATTCGGGTAGGATCTTCACCTTCTCTTTTGAATGGAAAAACTCCAGCGGTGTATGGAAACTTGCCAGGTACATTTTCCCTTAAGCCCCATTTCAATATATCTCCCCAAGCCTCATATTTAGGCAAAGAAATCTTTGGTATTCTAGTCTCAGAGAGTGAAGTGGAGAAAGTTTTAATCCTAATTTCCTTATCGCGTACCTTGAAAACATAAAAATCTTCTGCATATCTAGCCATTTTAGATGACCAATCCTCAATCCATTTTTTATTTTTCGGATCAAATTCAAGTTCTACTTGAGCATACACTTCCTGAAGTTCTTTGATCAAGCGATCCTTATCTTCCACTTTCGTGCTTTCTATTGCCTCTATAGACTTAGTGATGCTGTAGAGCTGCTGAGCTATCTCCTTCTGTTCTTCTACCCAGACATCATAATTCCTATTTACTTCGGCGATCTCGGAGAGGTAACGTGTTCTGGCTGGGGGAATAATGTAAATCTTCTCTGAGCTACCCGCAGTCAATTCAAAGTTGCTGCTTAATTCTGGATGGTTTTCAGCGATCTTGGTAATCAATGTGCGATAAAGTTGATTCATCCCAGGATCGTTGAATTGGGAAGCAATGGTGCCAAAAACCGGAATTTCTTCATCCTTGATTTCCCAAAGATTGTGATTACGTTTGAACTGCTTTTTCACATCACGAATCGCATCCAACGCACCTCTTTTATCAAACTTGTTCAATGCAATCACATCAGCAAAGTCCAGCATGTCGATCTTCTCAAGCTGGGAAGCAGCGCCATATTCCGGTGTCATCACATAAAGAGAAAGGTCAGAATGCTCAACAATCTCAGTATCGGACTGCCCAATCCCTGAAGTCTCCAAAATCACCATATCAAAACCGGCAGCTTTTACTGTATCTACCGCGTCCTGCACATAGCGTGATAGTGCAAGGTTGGATTGTCTCGTGGCCAAAGAGCGCATGTAAACACGTGGGTGATGAATTGAATTCATACGAATTCTATCTCCGAGGAGTGCTCCACCAGTTTTTCGCTTGGAGGGGTCAACTGATATGATAGCCAATGTTTTATCTTCAAAATCCGTGATAAACCTTCGAACTAATTCATCTACCAGAGAAGACTTGCCTGCACCACCTGTGCCTGTGATTCCCAGGACAGGTGTTTTACATTCTCTGCTCTGTTTTCTTACTTTTTCTAAAAGTTGGGTAGAATTTTCAGGGAAGTTTTCAAAAGAGGAAATAGCTCTAGCTACATGTTCTTTATTATTTACACCAAGGATAAACCCCTCAGGCAACTCATCTCCAATAGCAAAATCACATTGACTTACTAAGTCATTGATCATTCCCTGTAGTCCCATGGAGCGTCCGTCATCCGGAGCATAAATTCTATTGATGCCGTATTCCTGCAACTCACGTATCTCTTCCTGAAGGATAGTCCCTCCACCGCCGCCAAAAATCTTCACATGAGCGGCACCCTTTTCCCGAAGGAGATCATACATATATTTGAAAAATTCCACATGCCCGCCCTGGTAAGAAGTGATTGCGATAGCTTGCACATCCTCTTGAATCGCGCAGTCTACGATCTCCTGCACGGAGCGATTGTGTCCTAAATGAATTACCTCACATCCAGTTGACTGAATAATACGACGCATGATATTAATTGCTGCGTCATGCCCATCAAAAAGTGATGCGGCAGTAACTATTCTAATGTGATTTTTGGGTTTATAGCTCTCAGGAATGGTAGTCATGGAGTTGGGTTAGCTTGGTAAAATTTTCTATTTCAGACTCATAGGAAGTCTTGTACGATCCAATTGGCGCCGACCACAAATATAGCAATTATAAAGGTGCTCCCCTTTTGCTATTAGATTGAAAACAGAATATAATTTGGGTTTTCAAGCTATTCAACCAGTCAATAAAATCAAATTCCAATTAAATTTCCCGACCTTGGCGATCCAAGTTTTGAATAAAATTTAGTCTTAATTTTTGATACAATGATCACCTACGTTACACCTGAAGTTGCCGTTTCCTCCATCCAGAGTCATCAGAGAGTTTTTATCCATGGAAGTGCTGCTACACCCACAATCCTTTTGTATGCTTTGGCAGCCAGAAAAGATGAGCTTAAGGATGTGGAAATAGTAGCCATCACTACGTTGGGGGAAATGCCGTTAGTTTCCGATGAATGCAAGAATAGCTTTTATATGAATTCCCTCTTTGTATCTCAGAATGTACGAAAGGCGGTCAATTCAGAAAATGGAGGCTACGTCCCGATTTTTCTAAGTGAAATAGGTAACTTATTTAGACAAAACATCCTGAAAATAGATGTTGCCATTGTGCAGGTGTCTGAGCCAGATACACATGGATTTTGCTCTCTTGGAACTTCTGTAGATGTAGCCAAACCTGCTGTGGAAACTGCCAGGATTGTCATAGCTCAAGTGAATAAGCAAATGCCAAGAACTCATGGAGATGGTCAAATTCACATCTCCAAGTTTCATGCAGCGATCCATGTAGATGAGCCCCTTCCTGAAGTTGATTATGGTGAAAAGATTACCGAGACAGAACGAAAAATAGGAAACCACTGCGCTGCGCTCATTGAAGATCGATCCACCCTACAAATGGGAATTGGTGCTATTCCTGATGCAGTGCTAGATTCTCTTAAGCAACACAAAGACCTTGGAATTCATACAGAGATGTTCTCAAATGGGATCTTGGGACTTCTTAAATCCGGCGCAATCACAAATAAATACAAGAAAAAGCATCCTGGAAAAATAGTCTCAGCATTTGTCACTGGCACCAAAGAATTATATGATGCAATAGATGACAATCCGGAATTTTCATTCCATGAGGCTGCTTATGTCAACGATACAGCAGTTATCCGCAAGAACCCAAAGGTAATTTCTATCAATAGCTGTGTGGAGATGGACCTAACTGGGCAAGTTTGCGCTGATTCTATTGGGAGCTATCAATACTCCGGAGTAGGTGGACAAATGGACTTTATGCGTGGAGCTTCACTGTCTGAAGGAGGTAAACCAATTATGGCCATGACCTCAGCAACCCGAAAAGGAACTTCCAAAATCGTCCCTTTCCTCAAAGAAGGTGCTGGGGTAGTCACCACCAGAGCACATATGCAATATGTGGTCACAGAATATGGTATGGTCAATCTCTACGGTAAAAATTTGCGTCAACGTGCTTATGAACTAATGAAAATTGCTCATCCAGACCATAGAGAAATGCTCGAAAAAACCATAGTAGAACGATTTGGCAGTTTTATTTATCCTTTTAGATAAAAAATTGGCAAAATGAAGGATCTGGTTTTGATTTATTCTGCTTCTCTTTAGATTAGCTAATCAATAATAACCCAAAACATCTAATGTCATCTAAGCAATACGCCTTTTTCCTCTCAATCACAGCCGCATTGGGCGGTTTTTTATTTGGATTTGATACCGCCGTAATTTCTGGAGCTGAGCGAGCCATACAGGATGTTTGGAAATTAAACGACCTCACACATGGTCTTGCTATAGCAATGGCACTGTATGGCACGGTGATCGGAGCATTAGTCGGTGGGATTCCTGCTGACAAATTTGGGAGGAAAAAGAGTCTGCTCTGGATCGGCGCGCTGTATTTTATCTCAGCGGTAGGTTCAGGAATGGCACCTGATCCCTACTCTTTCATGTTTTTTAGATTTATAGGAGGATTGGGTGTTGGCGCTTCTTCGGTAGTTGCTCCTATGTACATTTCTGAAATTGCTCCCGCCAAAAACAGAGGCTTACTCGTTGCGCTCTATCAGTTCAACATAGTCTTCGGCATTCTCATGGCTTACTTGTCAAACTACCTGATTGGGACAGCAGGAATTGCCAACGACTGGAGATGGATGCTTGGGACGGAAGCTGTCCCAGCACTGATTTACACTGTAATGATCTTCAGAATACCTGAAAGTCCACGTTGGCTGATCGCAAAATTCAACGACCAAGTAAAAGCACGGGAAATTCTCACCAGAACCGATCCGGAAGGAGTTGATGAGGCAATTCGATTGGCGATAATTGAAGAGCAAACCATTAAACAAAAAGGGAGCTTTTCTGCGCTATTTAGTAAAGCATTCTTGTCCACCACCATGCTGGCAATTTTTATTGCCTTTTTCAACCAAGTCTCCGGAATCAATGCCATCATTTATTTTGCTCCCCGCGTCTTTGAAATGGCCGGAATATCTACAGAGTCTGCGCTTTTCTCAACCATTGGAATTGGCGTAGTGAATCTGCTGGCGACCTTTGTCGGATTGTATTTGATCGATAGAATCGGGAGAAAAAAGCTGATGTACATTGGCTCAATTGGCTACATCATTTCACTTTCTCTCATGGCCTATAATTTCCTGGTTGGAGGCATAGATAACTTCTGGCTTCCGATATTTGTATTTGCGTTCATTGCTTCACATGCAGTAGGACAAGGATCTGTTATTTGGGTATTTATATCAGAGGTATTCCCAAATGAACTTCGAGCCTATGGACAATCCATCGGCTGTTTTACACACTGGATTTTAGCGGCATTGATTGCCAATGTTTTCCCTTATTTTGCCAATCAGTTTGGCCCAGGATACATTTTTGCCTTCTTCGCTCTGATGATGGTTTGGCAGTTGCTTTGGGTGAAATTCAAAATGCCGGAAACCAAAGGAAGGTCCTTGGAAGAAATTCAACAAGATTTACATAATACCCATGCAGCATAAAGTAGTCATATTCGGAGAAATGCTTTGGGATTGCTTGCCTTCTGGCCCAGTGCCGGGAGGAGCGCCTATGAATGTCACTCTCAATCTCCATCAACTGGGCTTAAATTCCAAACTCATTTCTGCCATAGGGAATGACAGCGATGGTCAACAGCTCATCGAGTTCTTAAAAACATTTCAACTTCCTGTGGATCTGATTCAAGTCAATCAAGATCATGAGACTTCAAAAGTGCTGGTAAACGATATTGATCCAGAGAATATAAAGTACACAATAGTGTCTCCTGTGGCATGGGATTTCATACACTGGAATACCCAAATGGATGCGGAAGTAGCTGTTTCAGATGCATTTGTATTTGGCACACTTGGGGTTCGCAATAGAGAAAGCCTTAGTACTCTTCTCAAATTACTTCACCATAAAACTTTACGGGTATTTGATGCGAATTTCCGACCTCCATTTTACGATTTTGAGATTATAGTAACCTTGTTGGGTTTTACCGACATTTTAAAAATCAATGAAGATGAGTTGGAGATTTTTGCAGATTACTTTAATATAGATCCAAGCATAGCTACGGTTTGCAATCACTTGGATACGCATTTTCCAATGGATCTGATATGTGTCACACAAGGCTCAAAGGGCGCTATGATTTATAAAGCAGGTGAAATAATAAGCCATGAAGGCTATAAAGTAACTGTGGCTGACAGTATTGGAGCAGGAGACGCTTTTCTCAGCGGGTTCATCAAAACCTATTTGGATAAGCAACCACTGGATCAGGTTTTGGACTTTGCATGTAAACTTGGCGCGTTCGTAGCAAGCAAAAAAGGGGGAACACCTAGGTATGAGATCTCTGATCTATAAAAATGTCGGCAGTCGCAGAATATAAGTCGCAGTTTGCAAACTGACCACTGTGATTAGATACTGACATTGAGACTGAACACTGCATTTGCTTACTAAAACCCTCCTCTAATCCTCTCCGCAATCTCCGCCAGCTCCTCATTGCTAAGCTTTAGCTTTGGGCGGGTGAAATTGATGTCGTCCATTGTCTTCAAAGGCACGAGATGTACGTGTACGTGGGGTACTTCAAGACCAATCACCGCCACACCTATCCTAGTGCATTTGATAGTTTTGTCCATGGCTTTGGCTACCCGCTGTGCAAAAAGATAAAGGCCAGAAAGCACTTCCGGTTCCAAATCAAAAATGTAATCTACCTCTTGCTTGGGAACAACCAACACATGGCCCTTCACCAGAGGCATAATGTCTAGAAAAGCAATGTAATTTTCATCCTCTGCAACAATGTGACCTGGGATTTCTTTGTTGATAATTTTAGTGAAAATTGAAGCCATAATCTGTAAAAATAAAAATCCCGACATATGCCGGGATTAAGTTAGAATGTAATGTCTAATATTTCGAATTGAAGTGTTCCAGCCGGAGCTTTTACTTCAGCAATATCACCTATTTTTTTACCCACAAGGCCTTTTCCAAATGGCGAGCCAAGGGAAATTTTACCAGCTTTCAAATCAGCCTCTTCTTCAGATACCAACGTATAGCTTACGGTCATGCCATTCTTCACATTTTTGATCTTCACAGTAGTCAATATTCCGACTTTAGAAGTGTCCAACTGAGAACTGTCTAGTATACGAGCATTGCCCACTACAGCTTCCAATTTTGCAATTTTAAGCTCAAGGTGTCCCTGCGCGTCCTTTGCCGCATCATATTCTGCATTCTCACTTAGATCACCCTTATCTCTTGCTTCAGCGATCTGGTTAGAAATATCAGTTCTCCCTTTAGTCTTAAGCATTTGAAGTTCGTCCTTCAACCGCTTCAAACCTTCTTCAGTATAGTATTGTATTGATCCCATAATCTACTTGTTAATAAGCCACAAAAAACAAAGTAACGGTCGCAAGACGAGACCGTTACCTTGTTAATAGCTTGTATTTGATGTACAAAGATAACAAAAGCTTTATAACAAAGCAAAGCTCAGTTTTCTTTCTTCTACCATTCTATCTCCTAGTAAACGATTTAATAATTGATTGTAATAGTTACCAAAATAAAGCCAAAAACATAGGATCTCCTGCAGCAGAACCCACTGAAATAGTATTACCAATTCAAAACTGAAAGTTACTTTATGCCTCACTTACCTGATAATCTCAGAATAACAAGCATTATAGAAACATCACTATAGTGCGAATACATCCTTCTATCTAAATTAGTATGGAATCTTCCTCCTTGGATCAAAAAGTGTCATTGTTTTCGTGGATTCCATATCTGTAATGAAAAATAAAACGATGGCGCCTCCTCGCGACTGTGGTTTGTATTGATCCTACACAAATTAGTGTAGAATCTATTTTGGGTTTACCTACAAGCCCTTATTTTGGGACTATAATTCCAAGTAAACTTGTGGTTACCAACAACCGGTCAAGGGAGGCATCATCGCTTAATTAATACTACTGATTAATTATCAGATTTTAATTTAATCATCAGATTTTATTTTGCCATCTTCATCATAAATCATGGTAAGGGATTGTTCACCGGCAGTCATAAAAGTAACTTCGTAGTAAGTGATCCCTTTTTCTTCAAACATTCTTTTGCTTGTGATTTGGTCTACTGAGATGGCATCATCCATAGCTATTCCCTCCAAAACAGGAGAAGGAAGTTGAACCGAATCAGCTTGATCCATTGCTCCTGAAAGCAGTGTTCCATCACGCTTTACCATATTTGTATCTGATTCATGCCCTGCTCCTCTCATTTCATTATGATCTTCCATATTACCATCATATGTATTATCGGACTTTTCTCCACAGGAGAAAGCTAAGCTCGAAGCAATTGCAATACTGAAAATTAAATACTTTTTCATAGTTGGTCTATTTTTTAAATTTTTCAGGTTAGAAAAACCTGTGGTTAACTAAGTAAACTCAAAATCTTGCCCAATTCTCATAAATCTTCCAATTATATATCGGATAGATCCGACAAAAATCAGTGAGTAAATTAGCTTTCAAAGTAAACCTTTGAAAAGAAGGTGCTTTCCAGCCCTATTCAGCAGGGATGGATATCAATTCAAGTATTAAAATAAAAAATATCCCATCAATAAAAAAATCAGGTGATTCTCACTAGAGGATATTCTTTTGCTCTGAGACAAAAACCGTTAAAACGCTCAATATGACCTGTTTATTTCCCGAAATGTGGACATAGAAATCCAATTTAAAGATCAAAAGCTTGAAAGTAAATTTGAAAAAATCAATCTCCTAGAGGTCTTCAAATAAGCATCGAAGCTACTGATGCGTAAAAAAATACTAGCTGCATCCTCCTTGCAAATCTCTAGAATATGTAGGTGAAACTAAAACACTAAAGGCCTTTAAATGCCTTTTTGATCCTCTTGGCTAATACTTTATTAATCTTTTCATAAGATTCATATGTCCAACCTGCCACATGTGGGCTAAATAACACATTATCCCGTCCTGCTAGTTTTTCAAATTCAGCTTTTTGGTCTTGAGTAAACTTCTGGAATTTTTCATTTTCCAACACATCCAGCAAGGCTCCGCGTAAAATCCCCTGATCCAAGGCTTCATTCAACGTCTTGAAACTAATCACTTCCCCCCTTGCTGTATTGATAAACCAGATAGGTTTAGCAAAACTCTTAAGCTCTTTCAAACTGAAAAAATCTCTTGTCTCAAGTGTAAGTGGCACATGGATACTCAGAATGTCTGCTTCGGCCTTCAGTTTTTCCCACATCACTTCTTGCACGAAATCATCCCCAAAATCCATCTTGTACTTGTCGTAGGCCAAGATATTAACTTTAAATCCACGAAGCCGATGAGCAAAAGATTTACCCATATTACCATAACCCATAATGCCCACAGTTTTACCTGCCAGCTCATGACCACGATTCCCTTCTCGATCCCAAATACCTTTGCGGACTTCCTGATTAGCTTTTTCCACATTGTTGAAAAGTGCCAAAAGCATCCCAACTGCATGTTCTGCTACCGCATCACGATTTCCTTTTGCAGCATGAAAAAGTTGAATATCCTTTTCTTCCATATACTCCAAATCAATCTTATCGAGCCCTGCTCCAGCTCTACCAATAAATTTCAACTTAGAGGCGCGCTCCAGCAGCTCACGATCCATCGGAGTTTTGGATCTGATAATAAGTCCATCAAACTCAGCCACGGTGGCAAGGATCTCCTCACGTGTGATGTCTGGCGAGTATATGACTTCATGCCCTTGTTTTTGAAGCATAGGCATGATGCTTTCATGCATTTCGTCAATGATGAGAATTTTCATGTTTCTACCAATTAAATATTTAAGAGTGACATAGCTACCAAAAAATATACGGCAAGGCCAATCAGGTCATTTGCAGTGGTAATAAATGGTCCTGAAGCCAATGCTGGGTTTATCCCAATTTTGTCAAGAACAATTGGTGTAATAGTTCCCATAAACGAAGCCAATAACACTACTGAAAATAAGGCTATCGATACGACCAACGCAAACGACACATCGGTTTTGTAAAATAAAACAACCACACCAAATACGAAAGTAGCCAAGATCAATCCATTTAATATTGCTACCAGCAAAACCTTCAAAAACCTCTTGGCTAAAGAATCATCAAAAATAGATTTGCTGGCTAGAGATTGAACCACAATTGAAGAAGTCTGAATCCCCACATTACCTCCAGTTGCTGTGATCAGCGGAATAAAAAAGGCCAACGCTGTTACTTTACTAAGTCCCTCTTCAAAAAAACCTATGAACCCAGCTCCTAGCAAACCTCCGCAAATACCTATCAATAACCAGGGTAACCGGGCTTTGGAGAGCTTGATCACACTATCATACTCATCGACCGTATCTGAGATACCTGTCATTGCCTGAATGTCTTCCTCAGCTTCTTCTCGAATTACATCCAGGATATCATCAACAGTGATTCTCCCTACTAGCTTATTTTTGCTATTCACAACAGGAAGAGATTCCAAATCATACTTACGCATGATCTCAGCCACTTCCTCTTGATCCATATAAGTGGGCACAGAAATCACCTCATCCTCATAGATATCTTCGATCTTCGTTTCATCAGATGCCAGAACAATGCGTTTCAGAGAAACTATTCCCATTAATTGCTGTCTATTGTTTACGACAAAAATGGAATAGATCTTACTTACGTTTTCGGCTTGGCGACGAATCTCATTTATCGTCTGAACAACATTCCAGTTCTTGTTGGCGCGAATATATTCCTTCGCCATAATCCCCCCAGCGGTGTCTTCATCATAGCGTAAGAGCTCCAGGATTTGGTCTGACTTTACCTTATCCTGAAAATGGCTAATGATATCTTCTCTCTCTCTTTCTAAAAAAAGATTAAGTATATCCGCCCCATCATCGGAGTCCATCAGCTCTATCAGGTTAGCCATCTCCTGAACTTCCAACTCTTTCAAGACTCTATGCTGAGTAGTGGCTTCCAGCTCAATAATGATATCTGCTGCCAACTGCGCATCCAATACCCGAAGTACATAAATGGACTCCGCCATTGATAACTCATCGAGTAGTGCTGCAATATCAGCAACATTCACCCCTTCCAGCGACTCCTGAATAAAGGTCAAATCCTCCGATTCAATCGCCTGTTGCAGGCTTTCTAAGTATTCTTTCGAAAGTTCAAACTGCTTAATGATTTCCACGGGAAGCTTCGATAGTTTGGGTTAGAAATATAAAATCAGCCACATCCAATTGTTCGGCTCGTAAATCCAGAATAGGATTTGAATTAAACTCAGCTGGAAGACTGAAAGGCTTAAGGCAGTTTCGAAGTGTTTTCCTTCTATTGCCAAAGCCAGCTTTTACAACCTGCTTAAAGAGCTTTTCGTTGCAATCTAATTTTTCCGTCGTGTTTCGAGTCAGTCGAATTACTCCAGAGTTGACTTTAGGAGGAGGGTCAAAAACGTGCGGAGGCACAGTAAATAAGTATTCTATATCATAAAAAGCCTGTAGAAGAACAGACAAAATTCCATAATCTTTATTCCCCTTGGGTGAGGCTATGCGCTCAGCAACTTCTTTCTGTAGCATACATACCACCTCAGTCACCTGGGCCTTCACTTCAAGCACTTTAAAGAAAATCTGGGATGAAATATTATAAGGGAAATTACCAATAATGGCAAACTTATCCTGAAACAACTCTTCCAAGTTCATTTTCAAAAAGTCTCCTTCAATAATCTTGTCTCCCAGTTCTGGATATTTCTTATGCAAGTATGCAATGGACTCTTTATCGATATCTATTAAATACAAATCCAGGTTTCCCTTCAAAAGGAAATCAGTAAGCACTCCCATGCCAGGCCCTATTTCTAGAACTTTGGATACTTCATGATGCCCTTTGACCGCTTGCGCTATTTGCTCCGCAATACTCAAATCGGTCAAAAAATGCTGTCCCAAGTGTTTCTTGGCTTTGACCTTTTCCATCGGTTAGCTCAGATAAATTTTTATAAATTGCGAGACCAAAATTAAGAGAATAATTCTAAAGGACTAGCGAACTAAGGTAGGCTTGGCCAAACCTTAACACCGCGTCCATATTATAATTTATATGCATCAACGAAAGATCAAACCCATTATCGGTATTAGTATTGGCGACATCAACGGAATAGGCGTGGAAGTCACTATGAAAGCCTTGCTTGACAATAGAACACACAAGTCGTTCACCCCGCTGATCTATGCGCACGGCAAAGCCCTTACTTTCTATAGAAAACAACTCGGGATAGAAGACTTCAATTTTGCGCAGATTAGAAGCATCGATGAGATCCAACACAAGCGCATCAATGTAATCAATGTAACCGAAGAATGTCCTGAGGTAATTCCAGGAGTAGAAACACAGGAAGCAGGGAAATTTGCTTTGGAAGCACTGAAAATGGCAGTTGGTGATTTGAAAGAAGGAAAAATCCAGGCGCTAGTCACCGCTCCACTCAATAAAAACAATGTTAATTCTGAAGAGCTTCACTTCGTTGGACATACGGAATTCATTACAGAAGCGGTAGGATCTCAGGAAAGTCTGATGCTGATGGTTGCTGAGCAGTTTCGCGTTGGATTGGTTACCGGTCATGTGCCTTTGGCAAAAGTGGCTGAAAATGTAACACAGGAACGGATTATTCAAAAAGCCAATATTCTCCTGAAAAGCCTTGAAAATGATTTTGGCATCAATAAACCGAAAATTGCAATCTTGGGATTAAACCCACACGCTGGGGAAGATGGGCTTCTGGGCGAGGAAGAAGAACAAATCATCAAACCCGCAATTCATTCGCTAAAGGACCAAAATAAAATGGTGTTTGGCCCCTACCCCGCTGATGGTTTTTTCGGAATGGCACACCAGACTAAATTCGATGGTGTTTTGGCAATGTATCATGACCAGGGATTAGTACCCTTCAAAGCCACGGCTTTCAGTAGTGGGGTAAACTTCACTGCAGGCTTACCCGTAGTAAGAACTTCGCCAGATCATGGCACTGCATATAATATAGCCGGGAAAAACGTGGCTGATGAAGGGTCAATGAGAGCCGCTATTTTCCTTGCAGCAGACATAATTCAACACCACAATCCGCAGGAATCCGAGGATTGAGAAGGAAACGAGAGATATATTAACTTAAACCAAAGATTATTTCACAATCTCTTTCATCCTTTTATAATAATTCACTATTTTTGCGGTCTTAAATCGAGAGGAGGTATCGTGAAATTCTGGAGAACATTTGATATCGAGGTAATTAAGTTCCTCGAAGGCATCCACGAAATTGACTTCGAAATTGGAGATTCATTTTTCCAGCACTTCGAAGATAACGAACTTGTAGAAAAAGGTAATTTGATCGTACGGATCAAAATGAAAGTTGGAGCAAACTTAATTGAGATGGATTTTCATATTGCGGGCAAAGTTATTTTGACCTGTGACAGAAGTCTGGAGCCTTTCGAGCAGCCTCTGGATTTTCATGAAAAGATGGTCTATAAGTTCGGTGCTGAAGAAAAAGAAATCGATGAAAACGTCATTATGATCACTCGGGACACCCCGAAGGTAAATGTGGCTCAGTTGATTTACGAATTTATCTTATTGGCCTTGCCGCTAAAGAAAATTCACCCCGATTACAGAAACGAAATGGACGATGAAGATTACGAAGGAGAAGGAATTTATGCTTACATAGATGGGCAGGATTCTAACGACGGAGATGAGGATTCAGCGTCTGATGAAGACAATAATGAACCAGTTGATCCTAGATGGGATCTTTTAAAAAAGTTAAAAAACAAGGAATAATCATAAACCACGCATAAAATGGCACATCCTAAACGAAAAATTTCGAAAACCAGAAGAGATAAAAGAAGAACTCATTACAAGTTGGAGGCTCCGGGTCTTGCAAAATGTCCTACTACGGGCGAAATGCACTTACCACACAGAGCTTTCTGGTTGGACGGTAAATTGTACTACAAAGGACAAGTTATCATCGAGAAAGAAATATTGGCTTAATCAGTCATCTGAATTTCATAAGAATCCATTCGCTAATTGCGGGTGGATTTTTTTTGTTTTCAGCCCCAATCAAAACCGCTTGTTTATCAAGCGTATTACTTTTCATTGATGGATTTCTTTTGGTAGAGAATGACAATTGTAATATTTTTGCCTTCCTTACAGGATAGAACACATCCATAACATACAGTTGAGATGATTTTGATTTAATCATCTTTACTTAACCCCAGCATAATGGACAAACTCAGAGCCATGATCACCGGAATACAAGGTTACGTTCCGGAATACATATTGACAAACAAAGAACTTGAGGACCTTGTAGAAACAAACGACGAGTGGATTGTCTCAAGGACAGGAATAAAAGAAAGAAGAATACTTAAAGGTGAAAACCAAGGTACATCAGTAATGGGTGCCGAAGCGGTAAAAGGACTTTTAGAAAAAACCGACACCGATCCTTTAGATGTGGATTTGATTATATGTGCCACCGTTACCCCTGACATGACATTTCCCGCTACAGGAAATATCATCGCAGATTTAGTAGGAGCCAAAAACAGCTATAGTTTCGATGTTGGTGCTGCATGTTCAGGTTTTTTATATGCCCTTCAGATGGGGAGCCAGTTCATCCAAACAGGAACCCATAAGAAAGTTATTGTAGTTGGGGCTGATAAAATGTCTGCTATTGTAGATTATACAGATAGAGCTACATGTATCCTATTTGGTGATGGTGCAGGAGCAGTAATGCTTGAGCCTACAACCGGAGATTTGGGTATTGTGGATGCCATCCTCAAATCGGATGGATCCGGCGCTCCATACCTTCACATGAAAGCTGGAGGAAGTCGCAGACCTGCCACTCATGAAACAGTGGATGCTAAAGAGCATTTTGCTTTTCAGGAAGGTTCTACCGTGTTCAAGTTTGCAGTGACCAATATGGCAGATGTAAGTGCAGAGATTATGCAGAAAAATGGCCTGAAAGGTGATGATATTGCTTGGTTAGTGCCTCATCAAGCGAATCTTCGAATCATTAATGCTACAGCCAATCGCATGGGAATCGGATCTGATAAAGTGATGATGAATATAGAAAAGTATGGCAACACGACAGCAGCTACTATACCTCTTTGCCTTTGGGACTACGAAAGTCAGTTGAGAAAAGGTGACAATCTAATATTGGCGGCTTTTGGGGGTGGATTCACTTGGGGTTCAATTTATCTTAAGTGGGGTTACGACCCAAAATAAGTTTACAAGAAAATAATACGAAAATAACATTATGGCTAGTACTGCAGATTTTAAAAACGGACTTTGTTTGGTCATGAATAATGACATCTACACTATTGTTGAGTTTCAGCATGTCAAACCTGGAAAAGGCCCTGCATTTGTCAGAACCAAAATGAAGGGAATTACTTCTGGAAAAACACTTGACAAAACTTTCAACGCAGGAGAGAAAGTAGAAACAGCTAGGGTAGAGAAAAGACCTCATCAGTTTTTATATGCCGATGACATGGGCTACAATTTCATGGATACGACCACTTTCGAGCAAATTTCAATACAAGAAAAACTTATCGAAAGAGCTAATCTACTGAAAGACGGACAGTTAGTTGATATTTTGATTCACGATGAAACTGAAACTCCTCTTGCAGTTGAACTTCCTCCTTTCGTAGAATTGATGATTACCTACACGGAGCCTGGAATTAAAGGCGACACTGCTACCAACGCATTGAAAGCAGCTACTGTAGAAACTGGAGCCACAGTGATGGTCCCACTTTTCGTAGAACAAGACATCATGATCAAGGTTGACACCCGTGATGGCTCTTACTCAGAAAGAGTAAAATAAGTAATTTAAGCTGTGTGATTTAACTAAATTACGCAGCTTTATTCTTTTATAACCCATTTAAAAAAAATGCCTTTTGGCACCTCTAAATAATAAACCTATGAAAGCAAAAGAGATTCAGGAGTTGATAGATTACATCTCTAATTCTGGTTTGGCAGAAGTTAAAATCAAGACTGACGAGTTCGAACTTTCTATTAAAAAATATGCAGAATCTTCTGCACCAAGAATGGTAGAAGTAGCTTCCGCCCCTGCTCCAGCAGCAATCCCCGCACCAACACCCTCGTCCACCCCTGCATCTGCTCCTGCAGCAGAATCTGCACCATCAAATTTGGTGGAGATCAAATCACCAATGATCGGCACCTTCTATCTTACCTCAAGCCCAGATGCGGATCCATTTGTAGCTGTAGGTGATTCTGTCAAAGCTGGTGAGACTGTTTGTATCATTGAAGCGATGAAGCTTTTCAATGAGATCGAATCTGAAATTTCTGGTAAAATCGTCAAAATCTTGGTTACCAATTCTACACCGGTAGAATATGATCAGCCATTGTTCCTTGTAGATCCAGCGGGTTAATTTTTTCACCAATAATTAAATAGCTGTGTTTAAAAAAATACTAATAGCCAATAGAGGTGAAATTGCCTTAAGAATCATCCGTACCTGTAAAGAGATGGGTATAGAGACGGTGGCGGTTTACTCTACTGCAGATAAAGATAGTTTACACGTAAGATTCGCTGACGAAGCTGTCTGCATAGGACCTGCGCCTAGCCGTGACTCTTATCTAAATATTCCCAGAATAATTGCCGCTGCAGAAATCACCAATGCTGATGCCATTCACCCGGGATACGGGTTCCTTTCTGAAAATGCAGAGTTTTCTAAAATCTGTGAAGAATATGGAATCAAATTCATCGGGGCCAGCGCTGAAATGATCAACCAAATGGGCGATAAGGCTACGGCCAAAGCAACCATGAAAACTGCCGGTGTACCAACTATCCCTGGTTCTGAAGGAATTTTGGAAACCATGGAAATAGGAATAAAGCTTGCAAATGAAATGGGATACCCAGTCATTCTAAAAGCAACTGCCGGAGGCGGTGGACGTGGAATGAGAATAGTGAGAGAGGAAGCCGGATTCAAAAAAGCCTGGGATGATGCAAGAATGGAATCAGCTGCTGCTTTTGGAAACGATGGCTTGTACTTAGAAAAATATGTAGAAGAGCCTAGACATATAGAGATCCAGATCATAGGAGATAAAACAGGGAAAGCATGTCACCTGTCTGAAAGAGATTGTTCCATTCAGAGAAGGCATCAGAAACTAATTGAAGAAACTCCTTCCCCATTTATGACAGATGAACTGCGGGAAGAAATGGGTAAAGCTGCCATCAAAGGCGCAGAAGCAATTGGATACGAAGGAGCCGGTACCGTAGAGTTTCTGGTTGATAAGCATCGCAACTTCTTCTTCATGGAAATGAATACCCGAATTCAGGTAGAGCATCCAATCACCGAAGAGGTTACTGATTTTGACTTGATCAAAGAACAAATCAAAGTGGCTGCTGGAGAAACTATCTCTGGAAGAAATTACTATCCTAAGCTATTCGCTATGGAATGTAGAATAAACGCCGAAGATCCTGCGCATGGCTTCAGACCAAGTCCAGGAAAAATCCAGAACCTTCATATTCCAGGTGGACGTGGCGTCAGAATTGATTCCCATGTGTATGCAGGCTATGTTATTCCTCCTAATTACGACTCCATGATTGCCAAGCTGATCGTAAGCGGCCAATCAAGAGAAGAAGTGATTGTGAGAATGAAAAGAGCCCTGGAAGAATTTGTCATTGACGGTGTAAAAACCACCATACCTTTCCATATCGCACTGTTAGAAAATGAACAATTTAAAGAAGGGAATTTCACTACTAAGTTCTTGGAAGACTTTGATTTCTCTGTGATAAAGGGATAATAGCTCCGACATATTTGTAAACAAGAAAGCTGTCCAAATGGGCAGCTTTTTTTGTTATTTATATTGTCTATCGCACTGCAAAATGACCTAACTAATCACTACTTACTTCACTGTTATAGCTCAAGGCTGTTGGTAACCGATACATAACTATCATAGGATTTTTCTCTATTGCGCCTTCCTCATTCCTCAGAATAGAATAATAAATATCTCCATTTAATTGCCGCGGAATGATTTCTTCCGTCAACTCCCGATCAAATAGTTGCTTTAAATGAATCAGGGGACGGTTATTCACTAAATCAATTACCGCATGATAGGAACGATTTTCATATACAACACGTAAAAACGCATAACTATCGGACATAACTACACCGCTTATTCTCAACTGACTTGTATCGTCAAAACCAGTGAGATGAAGCAGGTATTCCGGGACCAAGTGATCCTCCTCCTTTCTAAAAATCGTATCCGTGTCACTATGCGATGATATATCTTCCCGAATAATTGGCATATAAAACAAGGTTGTGTTTTTTACCCGGCTTAATATCCTGGGGATTGAATGGATACTTGTGTAATCTGAATGATAGCCGTAAAGCGGCCTTTCCCAGTGTTTGACTTCAAGAGTTTTTGGTTCAATCGAGCTTACCAACACCTGCCGGGGTTTTTCTTTGGTACCAATAAGCGTTTCCTGAACTACCAAAAGAGTGTCATTATCCTTGTAAAAGGAGATCGGCTGCCCTGGCAGTCTTTGACTTGACGAATCAAAGGTCCCCTCAAGGTCATAGGAAATCACTACCATTTTTCGCCAATCTGCCACAAGAACCACCTTTTCCTTATCATCCAAGTGAATCGCATAGGGCATACTATATTCATCAGGACCTTCTCCCATCTCGCCGATTTTCTGGAGAAAACTACCGTTATTGTCAAACTTTAAAAGTCCCTGTCTGTTATCCACGAGAAGAAAAAAATCCTGAGAGAAAGCTATATCCATGACAGCGGTAAGTGAAGGATTTCCTGGAGCCTCAAGATTTATGGTGTCTAGAATTTCGATTTGTAATTCGGGTGACTCACCCGAAAAAAAATCCCTGGATATCTCTATTGTTTTGAAATCCTGAGATTTATCATCAACTCCTTTATTATTGCAACTCGGCAATAGAGAAACGATAAGAAACAGCAATGTCAGTTTAGCGAATTTCATATTGAATTTTTAAAAGTTTATATGATAAAATATTCTGTGAGCGTCATAACCTCTATAGTAGCAAAGCTTTGAGAATGGATATGCACGACCTCATTCATAATTTTATCCTTTGTTCTGGACAAAATACAAAATATTTACTCTTCAATTTTTTAATATTAAAAAAATAGTCCTTCAAGTCTAAAAACAGAGTTGTTTCTAAAATTGACGAAACAATCTTCTGTTAATTAATATTTTAACTTAAGTTTTCATCCTTACATTAAAAAACGAAAGTAAAAATATAACGGTCAGGATACTATTTGTCCAAAATATCACTAGTTTGAGTGAGATTCTGATATTGATTTGACCCAAAAATGACTCCTTCTCAAATTCTAAGACTCTTGACTTTGTCTTGTTTTGGATTAGCTATTTATAGTTGTAACCCGAAACAGCCTAACGACATCCAACTTTCAGAAGTCGAACAAATCAGCTATAATTTCCATATTCGCCCTATTCTTTCGGACAAATGCTTTGCCTGCCATGGACCAGATGCCAATAAGCGTGAATCAGAACTTCGCCTAGATACAGAAACGGGAGCTTATGCCGCTTTGAAAGAAAACCCTAACCAGTTTGTCATCAAACCCGGGAACTTAGAAGAATCAACTGTTTACCATAGAATCACATCTGAAGATCCAGGAGAGCTGATGCCTCCACCAGAATCCAATCTCGCCTTATCTGAAACAGAAATCCAACTGATCAAAAAATGGATCGAAGAGGGAGCTAAGTATGAGCCTCATTGGGCTTTTGTAAAAGCAGGAAAATCGAAGCTTCCAGAAGAAACGGATTGGACAATCAATGAAATAGATCGCCTCACTTTAAAAAAAATGAAGGAAAAAGGCCTTCAGCCAAATCCTGAAGCCAAACCCTATGAATTGATCAAACGAGCAAGTCTAGACTTAACTGGTTTACCGCCGAGCCCTGAAGTGTTGGACAGATTTGGTGATTTTTCAGGTGAGCTTTCTTACGAGGATTTACTTGATGGATTACTTGGGGATCCAGGATTCGGAGAGAAAATGGCTATCCTCTGGATGGATATCTCCCGCTATTCAGATAGCTACGGCTATCAGGATGACAATATCCGTACGCAATGGCCTTACCGGGATTGGGTCATTCATGCATTCAATCAAAATATGCCCTATGACCAATTTATCACTTGGCAACTTGCGGGAGATCTTTTACCAGATGCTAACAAAGAGCAAATTCTGGCTACAGCCTTCAATAGAAATCACAAATACACTGAGGAAGGTGGAGTAATTGACGAAGAGTACAGAATCGAATACGTACTTGACAAAACCAATACAGTAAGCAAAGGTCTTTTGGGCATCACTATGGAGTGTGCACAATGCCACGATCATAAGTATGATCCTTTCTCGCAGAAAGAATATTATGAGATGTTCGCCTTTTTCAATAATACCCCCGAAATAGGTTATCAAGGCGATGTATCTCAATCCAAGCCAGCTAAAACTCCAATTCTCTGGGTAGATCAGGAAGACTTATCAGGCATCATGAGTTTTATCAACTATTCCGACACGTCCAAATTAAGCGTCTCTGTGATGGGGGAACTGGAAGAGCAGCGACCTACGTACATACTTGACCGAGGTGTTTATGATGCTCCTACCGTAGAAGTTGAGCCTTCCACGCCTAATTCGATAATGGAATTTCCAGCGGATTTAGAAAAGAATCGTCTCGGTCTAGCAAAATGGATCACAGCAAGAGAAAATCCTTTGACAGCAAGAGTATTTGTCAATCTGATGTGGCAAGAGATTTTTGGACAAGGAATCGTTAAATCAGCAGGTGACTTTGGGATGCAGGGAGACCTTCCCACCCACCCCGAGTTATTGGACTGGCTTGCAGTTGATTTTATGGAAAATGGCTGGGATATCAAGCGCCTTATGAAGCAAATTCTAAGTTCAGCAACCTACAAACAGTCTGCAGTAATTACAGAAAAGCATTTAAATACAGATCCTGATAACTTATACATGGCAAGAGCTCCCCGACTTCGTTTACCTGCGGAAAATATTCAGGATTTGGTGCTGGCGAGCAGTGGCTTGTTGGTGAGGAAACTTGGTGGACCTAGCGTAAAACCTTATATGCCAGAAGGAATCTGGGAAGCAGCTACTTCAGGGCGAGGCGTACTGGCAACTTATGTTCAAGACAAGGGTGATAAATTATACCGGAGAGGGTTATACAATTTTATCAAACTTACAGTCCCACCTCCGAAGGCGATCATCTTTGATTCCAGTAATAGAGATAGATGCGAGATAGGAAGAAGCCGAACTAATACGCCATTGCAAGCCCTTGTGATGATGAATGATCCAATGATATTGGAAGCATCTCGAGTCTTAGCCGGAAAAATGTGGGATGAAAATCAAGATAAAGAAAAAGCAATAGCTACCTCCTTTAAGCGAATCGTCTGCAGAGATATGAGTGCAGATGAAAAGTCCATCCTCTTCTCCTATTACGAAGATCAATTAGTGAGATTTAGTGAAAATCCAGACCAAGTCCTCCCAACGTTAAGTGTAGGTGAATATCCTCTGGAAGAATCAACTATTAATCCAGAAACCGCCGCACTCATGCAAGTAATCGTAAGTATTTATAATCTGGAAGAAACCATTACCAAGAGCTGAAATGGAAAAGGAAATATTAGAAGAAGGACTGAATCATAATCGTAGAAAGTTTCTTTCTAGGCTAAGCCTTGGAGTTGGAAGCCTAGCACTAGGATCACTTTTAGTTCCTGATCTTTTTTCAGGGAAATCAGAAGCTGAAGAGGCCATGATGCATGCACTTCCCCATTTTGCTCCCAAAGCAAAAAGAGTCATCTATCTTTTTCAAAATGGCGCCCCAAGCCAATTGGAATCTTTTGATTACAAGCCTCTATTGAATAAACGCATGGGAGAAGAGCTCCCTGAATCTATTCGCGGTACGCAGCGACTCACAGGAATGACCTCTGGTCAAAGCTCATTTCCTTTAGTAGGATCCAATTACAAATTTGATCAGTATGGAGAATCCCGGGCCTGGATATCAGAGGTATTTCCACACACAGCGGGAATTGTAGATGATATCTGCATTGTAAAATCCATGCATACCGATGCGATCAATCATGATCCTGCTCTTACTTTTTTTCAGACTGGAGCCCAAGTAGGAAATCGTCCAAGTATGGGCTCATGGCTAAGCTATGGATTGGGAAGTGAAAACAGTAATCTTCCTGCGTTTTCAGTATTGCTCAGTCGTGGACGTGGCAATGGACAGGGAGTTTACTCCAAACTTTGGAGTAATGGATTCCTAGATGCCACTCACCAAGGTATACAATTTTCCAATTCAGAAGATCCAGTGCTGTATCTTAAAGATCCTGATTCCATGAGCCGTTCGGAGCGTAGAAAAATGATAGATCAAATTGCTGCGATGAATGAGTTGAACATGCGGCAATTCAATGATCCTGAAATCACCGCAAAGGTGAAACAATATGAAATGGCGTATCGCATGCAAACAGCTGTTCCTGAAATGACCGATGTTTCCAAAGAACCTGAGAGCATCATCAAACTATACGGGCCCGATTGCCTGGTACCCGGCACCTATGCCGCCAATTGTCTATTGGCTAGAAAACTATCAGAAAGTGGCGTTCGATTTGTGCAGCTCTATCATCAGGGCTGGGATCAGCATGGCAACTTGCCTAATGAAATGCGACTTCAGGCAGAGGATGTTGATCAGGCTTCGGCGGCTTTAATTACCGATTTGAAGCAAAGAGGCTTGCTGGATGAGACATTGGTTATCTGGGGCGGTGAATTTGGAAGAACCAATTACTGTCAGGGGAAAATATTAGTGGACAATTACGGTCGAGATCATCACCCCCGTGCATTCTCTATCTGGATGGCGGGTGGTGGAGTTAAATCAGGAATGGTCTATGGAGAAACGGATGAATTTGGCTACAATATCACCGAAAACCCTGTGCACGTACATGATTTTCAAGCCACAGTCCTTCACCTCATGGGCATTGATCATGAGCGCATGACATACAAGCACCTAGGTAGAAGATATCGCCTGACGGATGTTTCTGGCAAAGTAGTAAAAGACTTAATTGCTTAAACTATCTATGCTCAAGATTTCATCAATCAGATCCATTCTGGAAAGTACCCTCTTTGTTTGGATAGGTCTCACAATTATCATCACATTAGCAGGAGATTCACTGGTTTTACCTGATTGGCTACAGGTAGTCGGTAGAAGCCATCCTATTCTTTTGCATTTTCCTATTGTATTATTATTGATGGGCTTGCTGTTTTTCTGGATTCCGGGGATTGATAAAAAACCCGAGATCAGGGAAATAGGAGAAATCAGCTTTCTGGCAGGATGCAACTTCGCAGGAATCACAGTATTGGCAGGGTTGATTTTGGCTCAGGAGGAATATACTGGGGATATACTGACCTGGCATAAGTGGGGAGGTCTGCTGGTCTTCGCAGGCTGCGTAATCCTCTATTTTTTCAGATCCATCCAAGCCAAACTAATTCGGATATCCAGTATTGCCTTAGCTATGGCGATAATCGCCACTGGCCACTGGGGAGCTGGATTAACACATGGGGAAGATTTTCTCTTGGCTCCTATGCAGTCGAATGAGATTGAAGTAATTCCATTATCCGAAGCAGAGATTTTTAAAAACGTAGTCCAGCCTATTTTACAAGCAAAATGCGTAAGCTGCCATAAAGAAGGAAAGATTAAAGGGGAGTTAAGAATGGATCACCTCCAAGGCTTGCAAAAAGGCGGTAAATCAGGACCGTTTGTACTTGCCGGTGATTTTGAGAAATCCCTGCTCATCCAGAGGATCAATCTTCCTCTCGATGACAAGAAGCATATGCCTCCAAAAAACAAGGCTCAATTGACCGATGAGGAGCTATTGATCCTAAGTGAGTGGGTTGCGACAGGAGCTAGTTTTGATCAAAAACTAGTTACGCTTCCTCCCACAAATGAACTGTACCAGTTGGCATCAGTGAAGTTTGAGGGAAATAAAATCTATTCCTTCGAAGCTGCAGACAAAGAAGATATTCAAGAGTTAAATACTTCCTTTCGCTCTGTTCAGCCACTTTTTCCAGAATCACCGGCGTTGGATGTCTCCTATTTTGGTATTTCAGCTTTTCCACCTAAGTCACTTTCTGATCTAAAAACGGTTAAAGATCAAATCGTGAGACTTAGCCTTAACAAGATGCCTTTAGCTGGAATTGATTTTAAATTTTTAAAGGATTTTACACATCTGGAAGAACTCCAATTGAATTTCACTGATTTGGATGCTGAGCAGTTGAGGGTGATTGCTGAACTTAATACACTTGAATCCCTGGCTGTTTCCGGTAATACGATTGACCAAGCCTCGCTACAAAGTATTTCCCAGATGAAGGGGCTCAAAAACCTATACGTATGGCATACAGGATTAAGCAATGAAGATCAGGAAATTCTTCAGAAAGCACTTCCAGACACCAAAATCGACTTTGGTTTTGATGGAAAAGGTATAATCTATGAACTAAACAGCCCCATCATTACCCAAGCTGAAATCATATATCAAGACAGTCTTGAGCTTACCCTTTCACACCCGATTATAACAACTGAAATTCGCTACACCTTAGATGGATCAGAACCGGATAGTATTAACAGTGAGGTTTATACCAAGCCAATTTACGTCAGAAATACTGGCAAAATACTAGCGAAAGCTTTTGCTGCAGACTGGAAAGGCTCTAAGATATCCGAGTCTGTTTTTATTCATTCGGGTATCAAACCAGCTGATTACAAGCTCGCCTTTGAGCCCAACTTAAAGTATCAGGCTTCAGGTACAGTAACCCTGTTTGATTTGGAAAAAGCAGAAGCATCAAATCATGGTCAAAAATGGCTCGGTTTTCAAGATGAGCCGTTGGTTCTGGAAGTCAGTTTCCAGGGCTCCAACAAGCCGACTGCTATTTCCCTTAGCTTACTATACAATGAGGCGGCACATATTTTCCCACCTTATTCCGTAACTATTCAGGGTTTGGAAAATGGACAGTGGAATCAGTTAGCGAGCAACTCTCCAGCTGTTTCCCCTGAAGCGTTTCCAGCCAGATCTGACCTATTGAATTTTGAGCTGGAAAGCACCAACTATGAGAAGCTGAAAATCACAGCAAAGCCACTTCCTCAATTGCCTAAATGGCACCCTAATGCGGGAAGTAAAGGTTGGTTTTTTGTGGACGAGGTGATTTTTAATAAATAATTAGTAAGTACGAATTCTGGGATATTCAGATTTCAGTTTTAATTACTTAACTAATTGTAAATCAGTATCAAACTTTAGTAAAGAGATTTTTTAAGCTCCTAAAAATTGATTAGATTAATTGCCTGACTTTCTTGAGTTAATGTAAAGTCCCTATTCTCTTTTTAAGGTAAATTTTTTATGAATCAAGAGCTACATCGGAAGAAATCGATTGTCTATTTTTCTGACATAGTAGGGTATACTTTGTTAATGGGCAAAGATGAAGATCAGGCTTTTGAGCTAATGAAGCAAAACTTAAATCTTCACAATCGTGTGCTTAACAAATATCGCGGAACAGTTGTCAAGGAACTTGGGGATGGGATTTTAGCTACTTTTGAGACAGCCGAAGAAGCCTTAAAGGCAAGTCTTGAAATCCAGGAAGAATGGATAAAAATAGGAGAACTTAAACTTCGAATAGGTCTTCACTGCGGTGGAGTAATCCTAGATCATGGAGATGTCTACGGGGATGCCGTAAATATCGCCTCACGAGTTCAAAGCATTGGTATTCCCTCTTGTGTACTTTTTTCTTCCAATGTACTAGAGCAAATTCCCGAAAATTCAGGGCTATTTCATACAAGTTTAGGTTCAATCAAACTCAAAAACGTTACTAAAACACTGGAGCTTTATGCCTTAACCAATAAGCCCTTAGCTATCCCACATCGTAAGGAAATTATCCAGACCGTGAAAAGTCAGGAAAAAGAACCTTGGAAATTTTGGGTAGGACTTGCAGTCTCCTTTGTTATTTCAGTATTCCTGATATTCTCTTTTTTTTGGAACGAATACACTTGGGAAAAAGATAAATCTGTCGCCGTATTGCCATTTACCAACATCATTACCAATCCCGATCTGGCGTTTTTTGCGGATGGTTTGACTGAGGATATAATCTCTCACCTTTCCAAAATTGAAAGTATCAAGGTGATTGATAAGGATGCAGTTTCTACCTATCAGGATTCTGAAATCCCCTTAGATTCCCTTGCAAAATTACTTGATGTCACCACCATTCTTAAGGGTTCAATAGAATGGATTGAAGATAAAATCCGGATAAATGTCCAAATGATTGATCCAATAGAAAACAAAAATCTATGGACAGAAACCTATAATAGAGAGGTCAAGGATATTTTTAAGGTCCAAACTGAAATAGCGTCCAAAATCGCTACCGCCCTCAATATCAATCTTAGCTCCAAAGAAAAAGAGCAGATTTCAAAAGAGCAAACTAACAGTTTTGAAGCGTATGAGCTGTATCTAAAAGCAAAAGAAAGCTATAAAAAAAGCACAAAAAGCAAAACTTTAGAAGCCATTGATTATTATGATGCCGCACTTGAAATCGACCCAAACTATGCGTTAGCTTATACAGGGTTAGCAGATTCTTACGCCAGACTGGCATACTTTGGAGAAGGAGAAAATTGGCTTGATTCCAGTTTAATTGCAAGTGCAGATGCACTGGACATCGATGACTATCTTGAAGAGGCGTATAAGTCTAGAGGATCGGTATTCTATTACCAAGGAAAGATTGAATATGCTCAGATTTCTTTAGAAAAAGCGTTGGTTCTCAATCCAAATTTTAGTGATGCCATGGGGAATCTGGCTACTGTCTATATGACTCAGGGAAATCTAATCAAGGCACTGGATCTCCAAATCAAGTCAGCTTCTCTGAATCCAACTAATTACATTCCCAGTCAAATCACTGGATGGCTATATCGAATATTAGATCATCCTGATCTGGCAATAGATTGGCTTGAAAAATCAAACTCAATCAAATTTGATGCAGTCACATGCGAACAGCTCGCTTATGTCTACCTGGAACAAGGGGATTCGATTGAGGCGCTCAAGTATGTTGATTTAATACTTGAGAGAGATACTTCCAATTCAGTCTACAACTATTCATCTGCAGGATATATCTCCTTTATGGCTGGAGATATGGATAGGTCCATTGAACTGTTTGAAAAGATCCTTGTATTAAATCCAAACATGCCGAATGACATGTATGATTCCACCCCAATTTTCTTAGCATATGCCTATTTACAAAAGGGTCATGACGGGCTAGCTAATACACTAATAGAAAGTGCAATTAAGGCACGTGAAAACTCCGCGGAGAATATTGATAATGATTCGAATTTTTGGTTTGATCTTGCTCAATTAGAAGCAATTAGAAAAAACGAAACAAAACTAGTCCAATACCTAAATCAAGCATTTTCCAGTGGTTTTAGGGATGAGTTTCAAATTAGATTCA
This sequence comes from Algoriphagus aurantiacus, assembly GCF_035156405.1. Classification (NCBI taxonomy): domain Bacteria; kingdom Pseudomonadati; phylum Bacteroidota; class Cytophagia; order Cytophagales; family Cyclobacteriaceae; genus Algoriphagus; species Algoriphagus aurantiacus. Next base: position 164,744 of record NZ_JAXRUT010000007.1, read on the forward strand.
ACCCAATTTTCAAAGACTTTCTAATAGATCCCGGTGTGCAGTCCGTGCTTGAGCAAATAGATAAAAGCCTGTACGAAATAAATCAAGAATTACAATCCAAAGACTTAGGTCAACGAAAGTGAGATCCATTAAGAAAGTTAAACCCATATGAGTTATTTGCGATCTATTTCAAGGTTTGACTATTAATCTCCAACCTTTGCTATTGGATAAAGAGGATCATCACCTTCAGCGTCGGGACCTCTTCTTATCGATGCTAGTGTACCTACATTGGTGCTATGATAAAGTATTCCAGAAAATATAGCTGCTGATAAGGATGTTCCCGATACCAGTACATAGGTTCCACCAGGCGCAGTAGTAAACACATACTCTCCAGGAGCTAGGTAATCAATAGATGGCAAACCATAATTTGAGAAGGAAGAATAATAGTACTCTCCCGGATTGCGAACCTCAATGGATCCGATGGTGAAAATCTTAGATTTCACAGAAGGAGGACTTGATTCTAAATCAATACAACCTGGGAAATTGGTCAAAGATACAGTTGGTTCGTTGCCAGCTGACATCACAACATATACCCCTTTGGATGCCAGCAAATCTATCAATTCATACATCTTTTTGTATTGAGGGGCGTTACAATCTCCCAAAGTAATTCGCAATCCCCAGCTTAGATTTACCACATCTCCTGCGCTAGCATGGTCATATATATGTGTCAAAGCAAATCTAACTATCGCACTATTCGTTTTGCCATTTCCATTAAAAATCTTTATTGATACCATTTTTGCACCCGGAAACACTCCATTAACACCATATCCCTGTGAATAAATCGGGTTTGTAGAAGCTAATCCGCCTATTACTCCGGCCAAAAATGTTCCATGGCCATAAATGTCTTCAAACGGGTCATTACTACTACCTGCTGAAAAATCAGAAGAAAGATCAGCTTCAATGGAGTCAAAATTCAAATCCTGATGTTCGGAATCAATTCCACTATCAACTATCCAAACACGATGAGTTGGATTTGAGGAGCCAGGCAGCCCACCACCGATTTCTTTGATCATCAAACTAGTTTTGGTTAAGGAATCATACCTAAGTTGTTCCTGCATAATTGGCCGCCTAGCATGCTGTATATAATCAGTTTGCATGATTGGTCGCCTTGCTTGAATATCAATTGGTCGAGACATTAAAAAATGATGGCTAACTGCATTCACTTCCAAATTTTTAAATTGAGCTTCTGTCAGGCCACCCAAATAGACAGATACATCTAGTGAAACACTGATATATTTTTCGTATACCTGAATAGATTCATCAATCTGCTTAATTTCTTGATTTATTTCACTTTTAAGCTTTTTAGCATCACTTTGACATGCCTCACCATCTAATCCACCTATGCAATTGGGATTATTTTTGAGAGGTATATAACCAGAGGACTCTTCAAAAATCAGCTCGACATTATATAATTCCTGCTCATTTGGTGAATATAAAGTTGTTACTGATATTCCTTTGGTACCTTCCGAAGCACAGGAAAAAAGGATATATCCAATTACAAGTAAATAGACTAATTTTTTCATAGTAGCAAAAGTTTAACTTGTTAAAAATCAATATTTTAAAAGTATATTAAACTACTAAAATTCAACACTATTCAAAAATAATCCTATACTTTTTATGCGTTTTCTTGACTTCAAAATTCGCTTTTAAGCTTATTTAGATTCTTTTGAAAGAATATCCTTATACATATCTATGTTCTTCATGATTTTATCATCCAACTCAGGCTCTTTGATGTCCTCGAATTTTTTCATTCGCTCATAGATGATTTTGGCAACTAGGACACGGGCTGTTTCTTTGTTGTCTGAAGGAATAATATACCAAGGTGCATGATCCTTAGAAGTTTTATTAATCGCTTCCTCATAGTATTTCTGATAATCATTCCAACGGCCTCGCTCTTCCAGATCTCCTGGAGAAAACTTCCAATTATGCTTTGATTTATTTAGCCTGCGAAGTAAGCGCTGCCTTTGCTCCTCCTTTCCCAGGTGCAGAAAGAATTTGAAAATGATCGTTCCATTGTCACTGATATGCTTTTCGAAATCATTGATCTGCTCATATCGTTGTTCCCAAAACTCCTGTGTTATATCATCTACCGAATTGATTCCAGGAATATTTTCACTTAAAATATAGGATGGGTGAACTCGGGTTACCAATACATTCTCGTAGTGCGTACGGTTAAAAACCCCATATTTCCCTCGCTGTGGAAGGGCAACAACATGTCTCCACAAGTAATCATGCTGAAGCTCCAAGAAGGAAGGCGTTTTGAAACTATGAACCACTACGCCGCGAGGATTGAATTCTTTGAAAACTTCCCTGATCAAGCTGTCCTTACCTGCTGTATCCATTCCCTGCAAACAGATTAAGACATTGTATTTATTGTGCGCATACATAATATCCTGATGCTCACTAAGTTTTTCCCTTAGCTTATTCAATTCCTTATCCTTCTTTTTTTCAGACGCTTCCAAATCCAAGGCTGTCGACACATCGTTCAGGGAAATAGTAGATGTCACTTTAAAATCATCAACGGAGATATTTTTCATGGATTCAGGGTTTTTATAAGCATAAATTATATGTTTTCGAGTAATTAACAAGATAATATTTTATCTTAAAGCTGTAGAAAACCCCTGACTTTTATCACCCAATCCCCAACCTTAAAATGATCCAAAATTCTATCTCTCCAGGTATAACCAATCGATACCTGGCTCTTGACGTACTACGTGGAATGACAATTGCCTTCATGATCATAGTCAATACCGCTGGTGACTGGAGCAATCTCTTTGCTCCCCTAGCTCATGCAAAATGGCATGGCTTCACCCCCACTGACCTGGTTTTCCCTACTTTCCTATTTGTGGTCGGAAATGCAATGAGTTTTTCGATGAAGAAACTCCAACAAATGAATACTTCAGATTTCTTTAAAAAAGTAGGAAAAAGAACCGTCCTGATTTTTCTGATAGGATGGCTGCTCAATGCCTTTCCGTTTTATGATGTTTCAGATACAGGGGCCTATAGTTTTATTGATCTGACTGAGGTCAGGTTATTCGGTGTTTTGCAACGCATTGCACTATGTTATTTCTTCGCAGCCATTGTTCTTTATTATGGAGGTATTAAATTAGGATGGATATTCAGCGCAATCGCGCTTCTGGGCTATTGGGTCATCATGTATTTCTTTGGTGATGCGGCTGATCCCTATAGCCTGACCGGCAATGCAGCCATCAAGCTTGACCTAGCCCTTATCGGTCCTGAAAGAATGTATGGAGGTGAGGGAATTCCATTCGACCCAGAAGGAATCCTCAGCACCTTACCCGGTATTGTAAATGTAATTGCAGGATACCTAGCCGGGAAAATGATTCAGAAACTGGGTAATACCATGGAGACTGTTAAAAAACTACTCCTTATTGGATTAGTATTAATTGTGGTCAGCTATATCTGGGACATGGCTTTTCCTATCAATAAGAAAATCTGGACCAGCTCTTACGTCTTATTGACTACAGGCATAGGGCTATTCTTACTCGCGCTGTTGATTGGCGTAATTGAAATCAAAAACTGGAAAGGCTGGACTTATTTCTTCGAGGTTTTTGGAAGGAACCCACTTATCCTTTATGTGCTTTCAGGATTGGTCATCAGCATTCTTTCTATGATTCCACTGGGAGAGAGCAGTTTAAGAGGATTCATTTATAGTAATTTCTACACCAGTTGGTTGACTCCAAAAATGGCTTCCTTCCTATTTGCATTTAGCTATATGCTGGTTATTTGGTTGATCGGACTAGTAATGGACAAAAGAAAAATCTACATCAAGGTATAAATACAATAATTTGTTAATCAGATAAATACCTGTAAAAATGTAACTTAAGGTTGATTTTTAACCTAAGACATATTTTTATGATACTATCAATTGGAGTTTACAATGTTGAGTGGATGCGGGATCTATTTGACGCCGACGGCAACCCGAAAACTACAGGAAGAGAACTCATGAGAAGTCAGCAACTGGCTGATGTGATACAAGCAATGAATCCAGATTTCCTTGGAATAGTTGAAGGTCCTAATACCCTGGTAGACGGATCAAAAACTGCTTCCAATCAAATGGAAATCTGGACTCAGACGTTTTTGCCAAACTCGAATTACAAAGCGATTCATGGTTTCCCCTCTGCAGGCCAGCAGGAGCTTTGCGCGATTTATAAACCCGACAAAATCAACGTCCTTTTTACTCCTGAAACTAAAACAGGGAAACGCTTTGATGAGCCCTTCTTACAAGACACAACAAACCGTTTGATTAAAGAGCAATACAGGCATTATCGTCCACCCCTTGAACTGAGCATTCTAGGTTTAGACAACTCATTTATCACGCGCATAATCATTGCCCATACTAAATCAAAAGGTATTTTTGATATGGTGGATTATGCCCGATTCGAACAGATTTCAGCACGTGATCGACTGAAGTTATTTGCAGAATGTATGTCTATTCGTGAGCGTTGCGACGAGTATCTGGAAAAGAATCAACAAGTGATTGTGATGGGTGATATCAATGATGGATTTGAGCTGGATTTTTACGAAAATAAATTTTCGAAAAGTGCCGTTGAAATTCTATTGGGAGATCTCTGGAAACCAGGATTTGTCTTAATACCGGTACTCCCCAAACCAAAACTCAATAGTTATGGGTATACCCCGAATTCCAGCAAATACAAGGACCGGATAACCGGTGATCAAATCAATGTATTGATAGATCACATATTGGCCAGCCAAGGGTTAAAAGTAATTCAAGGCACTGTTTGGAATCCATATTTGGAAAAGGATAATGCTACCATACAAGCTATAGCTGATTCACTCAAAAAAGCATCAGACCACTTCCCTGTTCTCTGCGAAATAGAAACAATAAACCCCTAACAAACTATGGATCAAGCTACACAAACAATGATCGACAATCTAGAGAAAAATACAGGCAAAAGTCTCGATCAATGGGTTGCTATTGTTCAAAAAGAAGAATTAAAAAAGCACGGAGAAATTATCAAATTCTTAAAAAATGAACATGCATTTACCCATGGCTTTGCTAATCTAGTTGCTCACAAGACCCTGAAATCAGATGCTGGTTCAGCGTCAGACACAGATGAATTGATCGACAAGCAATATAAAGGCAAGGAACATTTTTTACCGATATATGAGAAACTAGGTGCTGAAATAAAAGCATTTGGTTCCGATGTTGAATTTGCACCAAAGAATTCCTATGTGAGTGTAAAACGCAAAAAGCAATTTGCGATGCTCATCCCAGCCACTAAAACCCGATACGAGATTGGCATTAATCTAAAAGGTCAGCCTGCTGAAGGCATACTGGAAACAGACACGAAAACCAATGGCATGTGCAGTCACAAGATTTACCTGAACGATGAAAATGATATTTCTCCAGAAGTAATCAATTGGATCAAAGCTGCCTACGAAACTGCTGGATAAATAATACCACTCACAAAATAGGATCACTTTTAGTCAATTGCTGAAGTGTTTTTTTTGAATTTTGGGGATATCTTGATTTACAAAGCTATATCCCCTTTTTATGTCTAAAATTCAGATTTTCAGATCTTTCCTACGTGCGTATGTATTCATTCTCCTTTTGTCTCTCAGTGGTCAATATTCTTTTGGACAAATCACTGAAGACACCTATCACAAAGCAGAATATTTCCTCAGTAATTCTATCCAAAAAGAAGTCTATCATTTGGATGTAAATCCGAATTGGTTGGATGATAAAAAGCGCTTTTGGCATCAGACGTATACCCAAGATGGCAAGCGCTTTTTTCTGACTGACATTGAAAAGGGACAGACCCAAGAAGCTTTTGACCATGAAGAATTAGCCAAAGTCCTCAGTGAAAAAAGTGGAGAAACGATTGATTCAAAAAGTCTTCCTATCAATAGAATTCAATTCAACAACGATGGATCACTGGTTTTTGAATGGCATAATCAGGAATGGACCTATACTGTTGGAGTACTTGAATCCAAAAGAACTTCTTCCGATTCCAGAGATAGAACTGTTTCTATTTCCCCTGATGGTAACTGGAAAGCCTATGTGAAGAATTTCAATCTCTTTGTAGAAAATCTGAAAACCGGGGAAGAAACGCAACTGAGCTATGACGGAAAGAAAGAGTATGAATATGCTTCCTATTGGGGCTGGTCAGATATGCTCCATGGGGAAAATGGGGAGCGCCCAGCGCATTTTAGCATCAATTGGTCACCGGATTCTAAGAAGATCCTAACTCAGATTGTGGATTTACGCTTGGCTGAGAAGATGCTGCTTTTGGACAATAGTCAGGATGATAAATTCCGTCCCCAATTGATGGGCTATTACCGTGCATCTCCCGGGGATACCACTGTGGTGATGTACACACCTGTTTTGTTTGAGATAGAAAGCAAAAAAGAGACAAAATTCCCGAGACTCTCCCTTCCCCACTTTATTGGGATAAACTTAAGCTGGGATGATAACAGTGAAAATCTTTACGGCACCTATCTGCAAAGAGGGTTTAAAAGTTTTGATCTTATCGAGATCAATGTGGACTCCAAAGAAATCCGCAAAGTCTACTCAGAGTCCTCTCCAACACATGTCAATAACAACAATATATTCAGAAGGCTAGATAATGGACAATTCATCCTTGGTACAGAGAAATCAGGATGGAACCAGCTCCATTTGATGGATTGGGAAACGGGGGAACTTGTGAATCGAATCACTTTAGGAAATTATGTGGTAAAAAATATCCTATCAATAGACGAGGAAAACAGCACGATTTACTTTGAAGCTGCAGGAAAGGAAGAAAATATAAACCCATATTATTCATTTGTATATAAAGTGAATTTTGATGGTACCGGGCTAGAATTATTAACTCCTGAAAATGCATTTCACTCCATCAGTTATAGCAGTGGAAATGATTATTTGGTCGATAATTATTCTACGGTGAACCAGCCTACAGTCTCGGTAGTAAGAGAATTGAAAACAGGGAAAATTATACATGAAATTTCCAAAGCTGATATTTCCAACTTACTCAAAAAAGGTTATCAGAGCCCAAAGCAATTCACCGCTACTGCTAAAGATGATATGACTACCATTTACGGAATCTATTACCTACCTACTGATTTTAACCCCAAAAAGAAATACCCTATAATCGACTATACCTATTCGGGTCCCCACATAGATATTACGCCTAAAACTTTCCGGTCCGGATTAGTGGGCCTGCAACAGCCCATGGCAGAATTGGGATTTGTGGTAGTGACAGTAGACGGATTAGGAACCTCTAGCAGAGGGAAGGCATTCAATGATGTATCCTACAAGAATCTAGGCGATGGAACTACTGATCATGTGCTTGCAATCAAAGAACTAGCTGCCCAGCATATGTTTATGGATATACAGAAGGTAGGAATATTCGGCCACTCTGCGGGCGGATACGATGCAGGCAGAGCCATGCTGCTGCACCCGGATTTCTACAAAGTAGGTGTGGCTTCTGCCGGAGATCATGACCATAGAATGGAAAAAGCCTGGTGGCCTGAGATGTATATGGGATATCCTGTTGGGGATTTCTACCATGAGCAATCCAATGTCACCAATGCTGCAAACCTTAAAGGACATCTGTTATTGGCGCATGGAGGAATAGATGAAAATGTAAATCCTTCGGCCACTTTCAAATTTGCAGAGGCATTAATCAATGCTGGAAAAGACTTTGATTTATTTATCTGGCCAAGTCGAAATCACAGTTTCGGCAGAACAGATGGAGATTACTTTACCAAAAAGCGCTGGGATTACTTTATAGAGCATTTGATGGGCGAAAAGCCGCTAAGGCACTACCAGATTAAGAAGTAATTGAAAATTTGAAAATCTCTCAATTATATTGATATTGGATTGTTATGAAATCGAGATTGTCTTGGGAAACAAAGAGAGGGATGATTATAAGACCTGCGAGATTCCATCTTGACTTTCGGGACAGGTAATGGCCTTTGATAAATAATCATATGAAAATTGAGAATGAAAAATTGAAAATTATAGATTGGATTCGGAGCTTAGAAAATGAGACAGTAATTGATCACTTAAAAACTCTTCAAAAAGTTCCATTTCCAAATCAGATCTATCAGCTTCCCGAAGCTGAAAAACAGGCTGTAGATATTGGGTTGAAATCATTAGCGGAGGAACGAACCTATACTAATGAGGAAGTCAACGATATAATGAGAGCTAAATACCCGCAACTTTATAAGGGAAAATGAAAGTCATATGGACTAACCAAGCCCAGAAGGACTATGATCAAAACATAGATTATTTACTTTCAGAATGGTCTGAAAAAGTAGCGCAAAATTTTATTGATCAGGTTAATTTAACTATCCAGCTTCTTACAATAAATCCATATTTATACCAGCAGAGTAATTATCAAAATATTCGAAAAGCATTCATAACTAAACAGATTTTACTTTTCTATAAACCCGAAAATAAAAGGATAGTTCTAATAAGATTTTGGAACAATTCTGGATCAACGGAAAGCCTATTACTCTAACCTGAATCATGCATTAGCTAACAACTGAGTTTGTTACACTGCAAAATAAAAAAGCGCAAATCTATCGATCTGCGCTTTTCAAACTTTTTAGTTTCATTTCATAAAATCTTAAAGCAGGGCTTCTTGGAAAATTCCTTTGAAAAGGTCAGTTAGGGTTATGATTAAATCCCAACTGCCCTTTTTCTTTGCTTATGGTTAGATTTCGAGGTCAATTGTAGTACGGAAAAGTACAATTTTTTCAGTCAAGTATCTGGAATAACCGAAACATTTCCGGTGTGGGCACACTTATCCCATCAAGGTGCTTTGCACTGTTTTTTTAGGCTGCTTTTTGTTCTGGCGGACTTTCCTTTTCTGCCCTTCGTTTGGCTATTTTGACCGCATTTGCTGCCATTATCCCAAAAAATATCATCAGCTTCTCCCGCTTTTCTCCCTTTACCCTGATTTTTCTCAGCCCGTAGTACTCTTTGTGGGTACCGAACACACCCTCCATTACAGTTGCCCGCTGTCTGGATAGTTCAGAACTGAGTATTTTTTCTGACTTATCATGCTTTCTGGGGCCTTTTTTGGGAAAACAGGTGAAAATCTTGTGGTCAGTGCAGAAGCTGCGGTTTTTGTTTGTGGCATAGATCCTGTCTGCGCCGAGCTGTTTGGCAGGGCCGAAAAATCTCTTGTGCTTAGCTACAGAGAGCTTAAGCCTTGTACACTCATTGAAGGCATTGAAATCCAGTTTGTCGATAAAGGTGAGCCCGTCTACCTGAAGGATGTGGGCTTTGGCACCAAACTCTACCGGCCTGTTCTCCTTTCCCCTCACAATAGGCCTCAGATAAGGTTTGTGCAGGGATACTATCCTGTCCTTTAAAGCCGAAGGCGGATTGTCCAATAGAAACTCCTGCTGCCGATGAACCTTTTTTACTACAGCAAACCTTGCAAAATCCGCTGATCCCAGACCTGCCCCCTGAAATCTGTCCAGGATCTGCTGGAGTTGGCCGATCCCTTTTCCAAGAAGATAGACGAGTGCTTTTCCAAGAAGATAGACGAGTGCTTTTCTTCTTCTCAGTGTCTCCTTGAAACTGTTTTTCCTTTTTCTGGAGTAGCCCATCTGGGCAATTTTCTGCTCCCTGTATTTTGAGCGTGGTCTTGCAATGCCCATTTCCTTACATATGCTGAAAAGCTGTTTTTCGAAAACCCACACACAGCTTTCCCACAACAGTTTGACATCGGTCGGAAACCGGATGAATGATTCGTAACAGGAAGCATCCATCAGCAATACATGGCTGTTGTTGACATCCTGCTTCCAGTGGCTGATCAGCACTTCCTGGAAGTTCTCCCATTCACAGTGCTTTTCCAGGTAAGCCCTGATTCTTGTCATGATGGTCATGTCTTTGATCTGCTGGTTTTCAGCCAGTACTTTGCCACAGAAATACTGTAAAGACCAGTCTGTGTTATAGCGCTCCAATAATTGCCTGTCACTGATATTGAGGTAGGACTTCAAAAACATCAGTGCTAACATGCCTTTGCCCCCAAACCAGCTTGGAGCTCCCCTCCCTGAGCGTTCTTCGGGAAGGCAGGCGACTAAAGCATCCCATGGGATGGAATCATGTACCTGACCTAACAATGAATTCTTGAAAAAGTGATATTTTGGAGAATATCCGTCGAAATCTTTGAAAAGAGGAAGCTGGATTTTATCTTTCATCGTATTTTACTTTGCAACCTTAAAATACAAAAAAGTAAACCCCGGAAAAAGCTGGAAATAGCCGATTTCGGGGTTTTTATATTATGATTTTGTTATCAATACAGCTGAATATCAGCTGGTTATAAAGATATCAAGAAGGCCTAAAGCAACCTAAATTTAGCCAAACTCTAAAAATGAAGCTACTTCGGTCATCGGTCTTCGAACTTCGTTCTAAACTTTACTTCACCACTTTCAATATTCCCTGCATGGTATAAAAATGTCCAGGAACAGTACATACATAAGTGTATTCTCCAGGTTCTGTTGGAGCAATGAAATAAATTGTATTTGATTCACTTGGCTGAAGCAATTTGGTATGGACCAGTACTTTACTGGTATTTGGAATATAGTCTTTTTGCTGACCTTCCAACCCAAGTTTCATCGCAGCTTCTCCTACTTCTATGGCCGTTCCTGGCATCACGATTACTAAGTTGTGAAGCATATCATCAACATTCTGGAATACCAGTTTGACTTTGCTGCCAGCCTTTATCTGTACCTGAGCAGGATCGAACTTCAACCCCGGCTTGGTTCCCATATTGATGGTAATATCTGCTTTGCCATTCCAATCAGCCGGCATAGCAGTCACATGCTTACCCATTTTAGGAACAGCCGGCTTGTTGGCTGCCGCCTGCTTCTTTGCTGCCGCAGCCTGAACTTTCGCTTCAGCATCTGCCTGGGCTTTCGCCACGCTATCAGCCGCAGCTTTCATCATCATTTCATGATCATGACGGGCTTTGAACTGAGCCACATCCACTTTTTCACCTTCTCCGAAATTATTGAGTGTATAATAGCCTACGGTATGCAACAGTGGTTTTCCTTCTGTAGACTTTACACCCTCAGCTTTGATCTCATGAATGTATCCAAGACGCAAATTATCGACCACTAAACGAGCTTTCATTCCATCTTCGGACACTACTATTCCGATGATATTGCAATTCTCATTGTTAATCACAGGGCTACCGTAAGCTGCCTGATACTTATATGTAAATCCTGTCACTTGATAATTCGCAGGGTCTTCAGCTAATTCCTTATCTACAGGTTCTGTGAACTCGATCTCAAACCCATCAGGCTTAGACTTGATCGTCTTCATTTCAAAAGGCATTCTTCCTGTCCAGACCAATCGCTGCAGGCTGAACAACTCCTTCCCTGTAGAAGACCAGCCACGGCTTGTCATTCCTACAAACATGGAAGCATCATTTCCCCATACCATTCTCAATATACCTGATGAGAAACCCTCTCTGAATGGAAAAACAACGCCTTGGTAAACTCCATCGATTTTCTCAAAATCAACACGAGCGATATTACTTTGACCTTGATCACCCACAAATACCTGATTGGAAAAGGGACCAAATCCGCCCTCGGTATTATCATTCAAAAATCCTGAAGTAGAAATCCCCAAAATCCCATGAGGTAACCAAATGGCTGGTGCTTTGAGTCCAGGAACCCGCTGAGCCACATCATAGAATGGCTCTCCCGTATTAGGAATATCTTCTTTCTTTAGCGTCACTGGTGATCCCGGTAAATCTGACCAAGCCAAACTCTCTGCATTACCCAGAAAATCTCCTTTCTCTACGTGAGAGATTCTGCCTGATCCTACCCAGTCACCTTGGTTTTCGGTATAGAAGTAGTCTCCTTCAGCATTCATTCCGTACCCGGCTGGAGAGCGCATGCCTGCTGCAAAAGGAATCATTTCACCTTCAGGTGTGATCTCCAAAGCCCAACCTCTCCATGGCACCAAACTCACGCCATGACCTAGACTATTGCTCCAGCCCACATTGAGCGTGACAAGCATATTTCCATTTGGCAGGAATGTAGGTCCATAGGAATACTCATGGTAATTCCCTGATAGAGGCCAAGAGTAGATTTTCTCATAGACATCCGCTTGCCCGTCACCATCGGTATCACGTAAGCGCGTCAATTCACTTCTTTGCGTCACATAGATATCACCGTCTTTATAAGCAAGTCCTAAAGGTTCGTGCAAACCGGTGGCAAATTTCTTATAAACAGGTTGTTCGCTACCGGAAATATTAGGACTGGAAACTATCCAAACCTCTCCCCTTCGTGTGCATATAGCCAAACTACCATCTGGTAAAGTCGCCATCCCTCCTACTTCTAGAATCACATCTTCCGGAACAGGCAAAGAAATTAATTTGTAAAAATCATCCTCTGTCTCCGGCACCATCATAGGCGCGTTATCCTGGGCTTTTAATTCAACTTGTCCAATAAATAGGCAAGTCAAGGCAAAAGCAAATCCTTTTATACTAGTACGTCTCATTAGATTTTTCATGCTGCTTCCTATTTATTACCAAACGATTGAATAAGTAACCATACCCGCTCTATCTTTCAACTTCACAGGCAAAATAAGTTCTTTGGAACCATCTGCTGCATTCCTTACAATCGCTGATGTCTTCCCCTCAAATTCTATATAATAGGATTTGTCATCTATGGCGTAAAGCCCATTTGGCAGTTTTTCGATATTGGCTCCCTGAGCAACCAAACAATAAATTTGTTCAGTATCGCTTTCAGTTACCACACTCAAAGTATGAACCAATTTCTTTCCGAAATCTTTGGTGTCGAGAGTCTGACGAATAGCTACGCCTGGCATGTCATAGTTAATGACAGGAGTACCGCCTTTTTTCAATTCATACCCTTCAAATGTAAAGTCTTCTATTTCATCTGGCCAAGCCGCATCTTGTGAGGATAAAACAGCCAGACTTGGCTTGCCTCCAAATTCTATCACATTACCCAATGGCAACATCAACTGCGTTTCACCACGACCATACCACATAGGAGTAGTTTCGACAAAATCCCCTCTCCATACATTCAAAAGCTCTCCTCTGCTCAAATCAATCGTATAGTTTACTCCTCCAGGCTCTCCAACAGCCACCGTATGTGTACGTTTCTCACCATGATGCATGATAAATCCTCGCTGCATTTCAGCCTTGTCATTCACTCTCACTTCTATCTGCCCTACCGGATCATCAGCCCGTAAAGGAACATTAAGCGCTGTTTTGGCTATTCCATTTCCCTCTACAGTAAGGGTGATATCATTGCTTGGAGCATACCAGTGACCAAATGTTTTAAAGTAATTCAATTTTATTTTATGCACTCCCGCTGTCAATTGGGTAGAACCATTGGCTTTTCCAGTCACACCATCTACATAGACAACTTCTTTTTCATCGATAAACAGCTTGCCCGCTCCGTTGATCCTTCCAGGGGGTGTATCATCTGGAACCCAGGCTAGATTAAGGTTGAAGAAATATTCGCCTGCACTCGGAACCGTTAAAGTCCCTTCGATCGTCCCTGAAAACTCATTTCTTGTAGCTGGAGCTAAATGAGCTAAGACATCAATATTCATTTCTCCTTTTGGATTAGCATTCGCAAAATCATTGATCGTCTTAATGCTATCGTAGTACGTGAGTTTCATATCAGTCAAAGACACATTTTCAGAGCCATAGATCTTATAGCTAATATCCCGAATCGCAACTCCCCCATGATCTCCTTGAATAACCAAAGGTCCTAGCGCCTGCTCATCTTCGAAAAATGTCCCTTGTGTAGGACCAGTCACTTCGATGTTCTTTTGAACCAGTACACCATTTTGATGTACGGAAATAAATTTGGCATTTGAGACTTTTTGGCCTTGAGAATCGAAGCGAGGTGCTCTGAACATAATTCTCATGGATTGCCAAAGCCCAGGTGATCTACTTACATTCACCAATGGCGGATGTCCTTCATATCCTTCTCGTCCATTTCCTCTGCTCGCATCCCATCTTTGATAGATGGCTCCGGCATCTGAAAATTTAGGATCTTGCACAGCCCATGAATCAAACAACTGAATCTCATACCTTCCCTGAAGGTAAATACCTGAATTGCTTCCTTTAGGCATCATGAAATCAAGCTCCAGCTCAATATCTCCATGCTCAAAAGAAGTTTTGATCGCTTGCCCCCCCCCCTTCTGGATGGTATTCAGCAAAATACCAGTACCGTTTGTGATTTTAGATTTTCCTCCATTAAGATCATAGAACACATCTTCGACGATGGTCCAATTCTCGCTGGTAGGTTGGAATTCGCTCAAATTTTGGAGCGGTAGCACATTGTATGGAATAGGGCTCTCCTGTGCTTCAGATGCTATTGCCTTGATCATTAGGCAACAACAAATCAGAAATGTTTTAGTATTCATTTTAGGTTAAATAGGTTATTACCTCCAAAGATAACTTACTAACCATTTTAAAAAAATAGGATTATTTGAAGATAAATTTACTCAACTTGTATATATGCAATAAAAAAGCAGGAGAAAATCTCCTGCCCTTTATTTGAAAACTAAACCAACTATTATTTAACTACCACAATGAATTCAAAAATAATACATTTATAATCAAATCAAAATTCCAAATAAAAATTTGTTGAGATTATTTCTTCTCAGGAAAGTTACCTTGTTTAAATGCAATTCCTAATGCTAATCCTTGGCTAAATTGAATTTTACTATCCTGATCCAAATCGTAAATCATTAAACTAGTCAAACTAACATTAACCAAGTTGGATACTTTAGCAGTTAGTCCAAAGTCTAAGCGATGATCAATCGCATCAAAAGCCAAGGTTTCGTAGTTGGCATACATTTGATATCGCACCATCAGGGATAAGTTTTCAGAAAGCTTTTTGTTGTAGTCAGCCATTAAGCTGAAAGCTAGCCATTCAGTACGGACAGTCTCTCCGATATCTACACCATAATTATTAGGGACATTTAAATACAAATCAGTATCTGTGACGAAAGTCCATCTTGGTGAAAACGGGGAAAGCCTTAAGCTAAAGGAATCATTGGGCTTATATTCCACACCTAGGGAGGTAGTCAGATAAGCTGGATTGGCAAACTTGGAGATCAAAATTTTATTAGCACCCTCAGGGAATTCATAACCAGGTGCAAATTGTGAAAGGAAATTAACTGCGAAGAAGTAATTCCATTTGTCATTGATCTTATACCCAACTTTTGAATCAAGAAAAATACGGTCATTAGATTTACGTCCCTCCTCATCCTTATTTTTCACTACACCATAGATGAAATCCATCGTATTATCCCAAGACCATTTGTCTTTTGCATAATTTGCACGACCATTGAGGTAAACACCCAAAGCAAATGAGTTCACGCCGCCACCTTGCCAATTGCCACTAAAAGCAGCTTGATTGAGATTTAAACCACCGCTTATTTCTTTGAGCCAATAGCTCGTATCTTGAGGAGTTAACACCTCTTCACCTTGGGCAAATACATTCCCATAAAATAAAATAAAGAGGAAAAGTGTAGTAATTCTTTTCATAATTAGTAGATGTTGAAATATTTCAATATAAATAAAAACAATACAAATATGGAAAATGACTTGGAAAGGGAATTAATAATTCGTGATTATTTGGCAAGACAGCGTACAACTCTTGCAAACAATAGGACCCTATTGTCCTTTATTCGTACATCTCTTTACTTTTTGGTATCAGGAACAGCACTTTTTGAAGTGAACGAACTGGACCATGTAAGGGACTTGGGTTACTTGGCATTTGGATTGAGTTTGGTCTTTCTGATCATTGGATTTGTGGATTATTTCCGTATCCGGGTTAAACTTAAAAAGGGTAATTATCTAAAGATGTAAAAAATGACTTTTGAAATAGGTCTTGTTTTTTCAATTATTGGAATCGCGATCATTCTTTTTTTTACAGAGAAATTTACCATCGACACAGTTGCTATTGGTGTAATGGTTGCCTTTCTACTGACAGGGATTCTCAATGTTGAGGAAGGACTAGCTGGATTTTCCAATTCTGCCACTATCACTGTGGCAGCCATGTTTGTAGTTTCTGCGGCTATCTTCAATACAGGCCTTTTGGATAACTTCACACACAAGCTGAGTTCTCAAGCAGGAAAAGGCCATACCCACCTTCTCTTCACTTTAATGATGTCTGCGGGCTTTCTATCAGCATTCATTAGTGATACTGCTGTGGTAGCTTTGCTGATGCCGGCCGTAATACGGCTTAAGAAAACTGACAATATCCCACCATCCAAGCTGCTGATGCCACTCTCATTTGGCGCATTAATGGGTGGGATTTGCACATTATTAGGCACTAGCACCAATATATTAGTCAGTGGAATAGCAGAAAAAGCCGGATTGCCCTCCTTTGGTGTATTTGAAATGAGCTTAATGGGACTAGTTTTTTTCGCTACTGGATTAATCTATATGCTGACCATAGGAAGATGGCTTACACCATCCAGAAAACATAAATCAGAATTGGGTGAAAGTATCCAATTAGGAAATTATCTCTCGGAGATAGTAATTCTGAAAGATTATGGGCAGATAAATGAGCCGCTCTTCAAGCAGGCGCTTTTTGAAAAACTACCCATAAAACCATTGCAAATCATTCGATCAGATGGTAGAAAAGTACGTGTGTATCCAAACACCTCCATTCAGGAGGGTGATATCATCCGTATTAACTGCGACAAAGAAACCATAGAGAAAATTAAATCTACTCATGGTATAGAGCTAAAAGCAGACTTGAAATGGAATGTAGAAAACATCACCGACGAAGAAGAAAGACTCTATGAGGCGCTGGTCACGCCCAATTCATTTCTGATAAACAAGAGTATCAAATCGCTCAATTTTAAAAAATTATATAATCAGGTTTTGGTTATTGGAATCAGACATAGATCAGATATGCTCGAATCCCTTCTGGCCAAAACTGATTTACGAGCTGGTGACATTCTGCTCCTACGAGGTACAGAAGAATCAATCCAAAGTGTAGAAAACAGCGGTGACCTGCTCCTTCTCTCGGAGACTAAAAGCATAGCTTTAAACAAGACAAAAAGTGTTTTAACGCTGGTTGTATTAGCATTGATCATAGGGCTGGCTTCTTTCGAAGTATTCCCTATTGTAGTC
Organism: Algoriphagus aurantiacus; assembly: GCF_035156405.1. Taxonomy (NCBI): domain Bacteria; kingdom Pseudomonadati; phylum Bacteroidota; class Cytophagia; order Cytophagales; family Cyclobacteriaceae; genus Algoriphagus; species Algoriphagus aurantiacus. Next base: position 181,927 of record NZ_JAXRUT010000007.1, read on the forward strand.
ACTGCAGTAGCCGGAGCGATTACTTTAATTATGCTGGGATCATTGAATACTGAACAAGCTTATAAGGCAATCGATTGGAAAGTAATTCTCATGCTTGCGGGGGTCTTATCCATGGGTGTAGCACTAGAGAAGACCGGTGGTTCACAACTTATCGGTGCTTCAATAGTAGAAAGTCTGGGACAATTTGGGCCAAGGGCTGTTATGAGCGCGCTTTTCGCGTTGACTTTTCTTATGACAAATGTGATGTCAAATAATGCAACTGCTGCACTCCTTGCCCCTATTGCAATCAGTATAGCTGTTGCCCTGGATGTAGATTCCAGACCTATGCTTATGGCAGTTACTTTTGCCGCAAGCTTGAGCTTTATGACTCCTATGGGTTATCAGACCAACACGATGATCTATACTCCAGGAAATTATCGATTTAGTGATTATATAAAAGTAGGCACTCCTTTGAACATTCTCCTCTGGATAGTAGCTACATTTGGCATTCCTTATTTTTTCCCATTTTAAGGTTGATAGAAGCGCTCTCTTTATCCATTATCAAAATTTCGCCATTTTTATGGCAACACATTTGAACTAAAAAACACTATGAAAATTTTCAGTATAGTATTAATAATTGCTGGCATTTTTATGCTTTTCAGCACTAGTTTTTCTTTCACCACAAAAGAAAAAGTTATCGATGCAGGTCCTATTCAAGTAAGTGCGGACAAGAAACGTGAGGTAAAGTGGCCGACCTATGCAGGTGGAGTTGTGCTTGCGGCCGGGGTGATTATGCTAGTTGTCAGCCAGAAAAAAAAGTAAGGCCCAAGGACACTCCTTTATCCTCAACTAACCCATTAGCTTTTGAAATTAGCCGCAGTAGATATTGGCTCAAACGCCATCAGATTACAAATTACCAGCGTAACTCAATACGAAGGAAAAATCAATTTTAAGAAAATAGAATACCTGCGTTTCCCCTTACGTTTGGGGTTGGATGTTTTTCATCACCACAAGATCTCTGACATCAATAGGAGAAAATTCATCAAATTGATGAAAGCTTTTAAGATTCTTATTGACTTATATGAAGTCGATGATTACATGGCTTGCGCTACTTCTGCGATGCGGGAAAGCGTCAATGGCAAAGAAATAGTCCTTGAAGTGAAGGAGGAAATCGGGCTGAAAATCAATATTATAGATGGAAATAAGGAAGCTGAGCTGATTAATAAATCTCTTAACAAATTCTTCGATGAAAAGACCTATTTGCATATAGATGTAGGTGGCGGTAGTACTGAGTTAAACATTTATAAAAATCAGGAGAAATTAGCTTCTAAATCATTTCAGATTGGTTCTGTTCGTGCCTTGGAAGACAAAGTAGCGACTCCAGTATGGAGCTCCATGGAAAACTTCGTCATTAAGCATTTAGAAAATTCCGCTTTAGTCACTTCTATAGGAACTGGAGGGAACATCAATAAGATTTTTGAACTTTCCCTTCCTCGCAAAAACAAGCGCTACCTAGACTTTGAAAAAATCGAGGAAGTACTGAACCACCTACAGACGCTGACTTTTGAAGAGCGGGTGAATAAGCTAAACTTAAATCATGATCGGGCTGATGTGATTATTCCTGCTGGGAAAATCTATCAACGTGTGATGCAAGCGGCAAAATCTAAAAAAATGATTGTCCCTGACTTGGGCTTAAAAGATGGGATTATTCAGATACTTTACGAGCGTAATAAAACAAAAAAGCCTCTTTAGCAGAGGCTTTTTTGCGTTAGTCTACTAGCTGCACTTGCATTACATTTTCCGCATCTAGATTGAAGAATTCTCGATGAACATTGAATTCAGGTTCATCTCCTACCGGATGCTTAGCTAGGTAGGTTCCATCTTCCTGCATCACATAAGAGTTCACATTGTCTTTGAGGTTGTAAGCAAGAATATTCATCAATTGCTTTTCAAGCAAAGAAGACTCTACTTTGAAGAGCGCCTCTAATCTTTTGTCAAAGCTACGTACCATCATGTCCGCGCTTCCAGCGTAGGTTTTGGTATCGCCATTGTTGTGGAAATAATAGATTCTGGAATGCTCCAAGAAATCACCCACAATAGATAGTACTTCAATATTTTCGCTCAACCCCACTCGACCTGGTCTCAAGCAACAAATTCCGCGAACAATCAATTTAATGGTTACACCAGACTGCGAAGCACGATACAAAGCATAGATCATCTCGGAATCTTCCAATGAATTGACTTTGATGAAAACACCACTTGGAAGACCATTTCTGGCATTTTCTGCCTCCTTCTCTATATACTCTATCAACTGGTTTCTCATATCACGGGGAGCCGTGATCAGATTTTGGTACTGAGATGGCATGGAGTGACCCGTGATTACATTAAAAAACTCTGACACATCATTGGCCAAAATCTCGTTGGTAGTCATCAGACCTATATCAGTATAGAGTCTAGCAGTATCTTCGTTGTAGTTACCAGATCCTAAGTGAACAAATCGCGTAATTTCACCTCCATCCCGTTTCACTATCAAGAGCAGCTTGGTATGGGTTTTCAAATGGGAAATTCCATAAATCACAAAACAACCAGCTTTCTGAAGTTTTTTAGCTTCTCGAATATTATTCTCTTCGTCAAATCTAGCTTTTACCTCAAAAAGTACAGAAACATGCTTTCCATTTTCTGCGGCTTTGAGCAAAGCTTTGGTAATTCTACTTTCCTTTGCTAGCCTGTAAATAGTCATTTTGATAGCCATCACATCTGGATCTTCCGACGCTTTCTCCACTAAATCCAAAATCGAATCTATATTGTTGTATGGATGATGTAGCAGAATATCCTTCTCCTTCAACACATCAAAAATATCTGCTATTCCTTCATCCGGGAAAGAAAGAGGCTTCACTGGATCTGGAATATGTGGTAAGCGTTCACGGAATTTTTTATTCCCCACGATCTGCCAGAGTCCTGTAAAATCAATCAGGCTGGCTCTTTTTATCAGAAATACTGAATCCATTTTCAGATTCCATCTTTCCAAAAGTGAATTCATCATCCACTTACTGTAGCCTTCTTCAATTTCTATCCTTACTACTCGGCCACTTTTTCTTTCCATCAATTTACGCTTCACTTCTTCAAGGAAGTTCGCGTCCATATCTTCACTCTCTTCTAAAGTAAAATCACCGTTTCTAGTAATTCTAAAAAGGCTGATTCCTTCGATTTCGACGTTTCTGAATAGTGAAACGATATTCTCTCTGATAACTTCTTCGATAGGAATAAGTAAAAGAGAGTCTTCACGCTCAATTTCGAAAAAGCGGGGAATATTAGCAGGAATCTGTACAAAACTCATCTTACGCATATCCTGTCTGTCGCCTGGACTGGTAGTTACCACTCCAAAAACCAAAAGTTTATTCATCAGAATCGGGAACGTACGATACCCATCATACACCATCGGAGTGAGCATGGGGTATATGGCTTTGACAAAATAATCATGAACTTTCTCTTGCTCCCTCTCAGTCAGCTTGGAAATATTGCAAAGATTCACTCCTTGTTCCTGAAGCTCCTGCATTACTACCTCAGAGAAATGCTCATGCTGATCAGTGTGAAAGGTATGACTCTCATTCATCAATTTTGCCTTGAAAGGCTCTTCTCTCAACCCTGAGTAATCAACTCTTTCCTTATCGTAATCAAGATAATTATAAAGTGATCCTACTCGAATCATAAAAAATTCATCCAGATTGGAGGCCGTAATTGCAAGAAATTTAAGTTTTTCAAAAACATTCCGATGTGTCTTTTTGGATTGATCCAACACACGCTCATTAAATTTCAACCAACTCAAATCCCTGCTTACCAGGTCACTCTGTTGTATAATCGAATCGTATTTTTCAACAACTGCCAATTTCATCGCATTCAAAGTTAATAGTTAGAAGCAAGATAAGTTTTGCTTGCTTATTTTGGGTTTACCATTGTGTTAACAATTAAAAAAAGGGGCTAAAAAGCCCCTTTGAATGATCAGGTATCGATTTTAGCGTATTTCGCATTTTTCTCGATAAACTCTCTCCGGGGGGCCACTTCATCGCCCATAAGCACGCTGAAGAGATGATCTGCTTCTGCGGCTGACTCAATATTTACCTGTTTGATCGTCCGAACATTTGGATCCATAGTAGTAGTCCAAAGTTGCTCAGGATTCATTTCACCGAGACCTTTGTATCGCTGAATGCCAACACTGTCCTCTTTGCCATCCTTCGCCATATCAGCGGTAAGGATTTTACGCTCTTCTTCAGTCCAGCAATATCTTTCGTCTTTTCCTCTTTTCAATAAATATAATGGAGGCAAGGCAATATATACATAGCCATATTCAATCAATGTCCTCATATATCTAAAGAACAAGGTAAGAATTAAGGTACGAATATGAGATCCATCAATATCAGCATCCGTCATAATGATGATTTTGTGATACCTAAGACTTGAAAGGTCCAATTCCTTATCGTCATTTACTGTACCGATCTTAACTCCAAGTGCGGTAAGAATGTTTTTAATTTCTTCGTTGTCGTAGATTTTGTGCTCATGCGCTTTTTCTACGTTTAGAATTTTACCCTTTAAAGGTAGTATAGCCTGAAAATCACGATCTCTTCCTTGCTTAGCAGATCCACCTGCTGAGTCTCCTTCCACAAGGTACAATTCGCATACAGTAGGATCACTATTCGCACAATCAGCCAATTTCCCCGGAAGACCACCGCCTCCAAGTATATTCTTACGCTGTACCATTTCACGAGCTTTTCTTGCTGCATGCCTGGCTTGCGCTGCCAATATCACTTTGCCTACAATGATTTTTGCTTCCTTAGGATGCTCTTCCAGCCAAGATTGTAAAGCTTCAGAAACAGCGCTATCAACCGCACCAACTACATCAGAGTTACCTAATTTTGATTTCGTCTGACCTTCGAATTGAGGTTCAGCTACCTTCACGGAAATAATCGCAGTGAGACCTTCCCGAAAATCATCCCCGCTAACTTCCAACTTCAGCTTATCCAGCATTCCGGATTTATCAGCGTAAGATTTCAGTGTCCTGGTGAGTGCTCTTCTAAATCCTGAAACGTGACTACCACCTTCGTAGGTATTGATCGTATTCACATAGGAAACCACATTCTCAGAATATGAAGTGTTATAGTTCATAGCAACCTGAACAGGTACTCCATTCTTTTCTGTATCAATAGAAATCGGCGTGTCAATGATTTTCTCACGGCTCACGTCGAGGTATTGCACGAATTCTACCAAACCACCTTCAGAGAAAAATTCGTCAGATTTCACAGATCCGTCGTCTTCAGTCTCTCTTAGATCAGTTAATAAAATCCTGATACCTGCATTCAAAAATGACATTTCACGAAGCCTGTTGGCTATCGTCTCGTATTTATATTCAGTAATAGCAAAAATGCTTGAATCCGGCTTAAAATGGATGGTAGTGCCTCTACGATCAGTAGGCCCTACCTGCTTGGCAGGATATTGAGGCACACCTATCTTAAATTCCTGCTCAGTGATTACTCCATTTCGGTAAACTGTAGCTTTCAAATCTTCTGAAAGTGCGTTCACACAGGAAACACCTACACCGTGTAACCCACCAGAAACTTTATATGTATCCTTGTCGAATTTACCCCCGGCATGCAGTACAGTCAATACCACTTCCAAAGCAGATTTTTTCTCCTTAGTGTGCATTTCAGTGGGAATTCCACGTCCATTATCTTCGACTGTAACTGAATTATCTACATTGACTGTGACTTTGATTGTGTCGCAATGACCTGCAAGCGCCTCATCGATGGAGTTATCTACTACTTCCCAGATCAGGTGATGAAGTCCTTTGACTCCAATATCACCGATGTACATAGCAGGTCTCTTACGAACCGCTTCAAGACCTTCTAATACCTGAATATTACCGGCACCGTATTCGCCTAGATTATTCGCTTTTTCTTCACTCATATGTTTTGGAGAAAACCCTCAAATTGGGTCAAAAAGGGTGATTTTATGTTCTTTTTAAGATGCGGCAAGATAGGAAAAAAAAGTGACTTAACACAGCTTTTACTGATACTCCGTTGCACAAAAAAGGATGTGAAACACAACTGCTCAACAGCTTGATTATCAAGTATTTTAATATTGATTTGCACTCAGCATCACCAAGGTACATGCATGCATTACTTCAATCCCTGCATCTTTGGCTTTCTGAAAAAATACAGGATTCTCGGTTCCGGGATTGAATATGATCCTTCTAGGATGTAGACCAATCAAATATTCGATCCACTCTTCCTGGTGAGCAGTACCAATATAAAGAGTAATTGTATGGATGTTTTGTAAATCTGGTTTACTGCGGAGATCCCGTATTTTCTCCCCAAAAAGCTCACCTGATTTGATTCCAATAGGAATGAAGGGAATCCCAGCATCAGCCAATCTACTAGCCGCAAAGTAAGCATACCTTGAAGGATTAGTTGTAGCCCCAATAATTAATGTAAGTTTATCAGACATCTTTCCTACTTCCAAAAACTCTATCCCGCTCGAAAGTATCCATATGTCTATGTTTTTTGGTTTCATAAATATCAGCCAGAGTGATCAAAATCCCGGTCTCTTCTACTTCACCAAATTCATCATTCAATGCTGTACCGAAAGTCATCATCGTAGGCGATAGATTCATGTAGGTATTGATTAGCGGCGGAATATTCTCTCCATATGTCCGAATCCTTCCATTCAGCAACTTATATCCTTCTTTGTATTCCAAACCCTCAAATGGATTTCCTGCCTTTGGCAGATCTGTTTCGTAGCCCAATTTCAATTCATCTTTGGGCTTGACCAACCCCTCTTTATCAGGAAAATAGTAATTCATGAACATCAACAACAAATCTCTCGCCTCACGGCTGAAGTGTGGGTACATGGTCACTTTTCCAAAAAGGTATTTGACTTCCGGATTCAACAAGACTACTGCTCCAAGCCCATCCCAAAGATTATCAAGGCTAAAAATCCCTTTTCTATTATCAAATGCAGGCTGGTATTTGGGCTGAACAAAGGATCTCCCCAATTCTATGGTGTAAGGAATGTAATCCTTTAAAAACCGCTCTGTAAAATCAAACAAGTGGGTGGTCGATAGATTCAAACTACCGTCTTCCTTGATCGAATTGTTACAGTTTATTAATCTATAGCCGGCTACTATTTCTTCATCTTCAGGATTCCAGGTTATCAATTGCTCGTAGCAATTTTCACAGATGTCATTTTCATCCAAATCAAGTTCAAGACCAGTCCCTCCTCCCGCAGCTCTAAAAGTCAATTCCCGCAATCTTCCAATCTCTCGAAGGACATTAGGGGAGTTATGAAAGTTAACCAAGTAAACTAGGTTGTCTCCATTGTTAGTATATCGTAAAAACCGATCCGGAACCAACTCAGCTTTTAGTAGCTCTTTATCAATTGCCGGAATTATTGCTGCTTCTTTATTCATTCTTTTTTACCCAGTTCGTAAACTAATTCCTTCACATATTCAGCCCATTCTGTATCTGATTTGGAGGAATCTAAGCTTTGATAGGAAATCTGTTCACCTACAGTAATTACCACTTTTTTACCTTGCTGCTTATATAGTTCATCAGCTAGGTAGAACATCTCAATATTGGCTTTTATGCCCAACTTCTTTCTCCAATAACCCAAATTGTAGAAAAATTTAGAGTTTCTACCTCCTATAAAACAAGGTAGTACATCTTTTTTGTATTTCTTCGCTTTGGAAATAAAGCTCTTTTTCCACGGTAAGTCACGGATTCCTGACTCATCTTTTCTCGAAACAAGTCCTGCTGGAAAAATTAAAACTGCATAGGAACCGGAATATGCTTCTTCAATGGCGGCCAATGTGTCTCCCGAATTTTTACCATGCTTATTGATAGGAATAAATAAGGGATGAAAGTTTTTCATAGTCATCAGCAAGTCATTGACCAAAAATCGCATGTCAGTTCTAACTTCTCCAATAGCCTGCATCAACGTAATCCCGTCAATTCCTCCCAGTGGATGATTGGCGGCCAGGATAATTCCTCCAGTTTTGGGAATGTTCTCGGCTCCAACCAGCTCAACTTCAATATTGAGCTCCTTTACAATTCCTATGGCGAAATCTATTCCATGCAGATGGTCAACTTTGTCGAGCACATCATTCATCCAATCCTCATGGGTTACCCGCTTTATGTACTTGAGCAAAAAGCCCGGCATCCACTTTCGAAGATTTGGATTTTTAGAATAAATGGCTTTTTCTACATCGATAAATTTCTTAGACATTTTACTTCCGGGCGGCTATTTGAAGGGTTCTGAACAGAAGAAATAGTTCTTTTTTATTTTTAAAATAAATCTAAAAGTACAAAAAAACAGATTTAACATTCAGAAGCGAGGAGACTATTGGATTACTTCCCTGAGAACCAATCCACTTAATTTGAATTTCGATCGAAATACGATCCCATAATGAAATATTTTCATGATTTTCAGCATCAATAATCGTTTCGGTTCTACCATTGCTCCTCATAATAGCCCTTAATATCTTATTCAAAAGCCCCCTTCCTGCTTGCCTCCAATTAATTCCTTATTTTTGCTCCCTGAAAAACAACTTTCTATGAGCGAATCCATCCTATCACTTTGTCCAGGACCTTGGCAAGATTATGAACTTATTGACACCGGAGGGTTTGAGAAATTGGAGCGATTTGGTGAATTCATTCTCAGCAGACCAGAACCTCAAGCCATTTGGGATAAAACGCTACCTGAAAGTGAATGGAGGAGTCTAGCTCATGCGCATTTTGCCAAGGAAAAAAGTAACCCCGAGAAGGGAAATTGGGAGCAGTTGAAAAAGATGCCGCACAACTGGGCTATTGAATACACTAATCCTGAAGGATTGAACTTGAAATTAAACTTGGCCCAAACTTCATTCAAGCATATCGGGCTCTTTCCTGAACAGGCTGTAAACTGGGATTATCTCTATAAAACCATCAAGCGCTCCCCAGTTGCAAAACCAAAAGTGCTTAACCTTTTCGCGTACACAGGAGCAGCAAGTGTGGCCGCAAAAGCTGCAGGAGCAGATGTTACACACTTGGATTCTGTGAAGCAAGTAGTGACTTGGTCTAGGCATAACATGGAATCTTCCGGCCAATCTGATATCCGCTGGATGGTGGATGATGCAATGAAATTTATTAAAAGAGAAGCACGTAGGGGCAATAAATACCATGGGATAATACTGGATCCACCAGCTTACGGCCGTGGACCAGATGGAGAAAAGTGGGTACTGGAAGAACAAATCAACGAAATGCTAAAAGTCTGTGCGGAAATCCTAGATCCCACTGATCATTTCCTTTTACTCAATATGTATTCGCTGAGCTTTTCCTCACTGATTGCTGCCAACCTGATCAACACCACTTTTAAAAATGTGCAGAACGCCGAACATGGCGAGCTTTACCTACAGGACAACCAGAATAAAAAACTGCCGCTAGGAATCTTCTTCAGGTTTTCAAGCTTTTGAATTAAATATCCGTAATGAATAACCGTCAGCTTTTTCTTCAACACTTAGCCCAAACAACAGATTTCCCTTTGATGATCGAAGTGGAAAAAGCGGAAGGAATTTATTTATTTGGTCCGAACGGAGAAAAATACATCGATCTAATCTCTGGAATCGGGGTAAGCAATGTAGGACATAGACATCCAAAGGTTCTGAAAGCAATTCAAAAGCAATTGGATAAATACCTGCACCTGATGGTTTATGGGGAATATGTTCAAAGCCCTCAGTCATTGTTAGCTAAAGCACTTTGCGATACGCTACCTGAGAAATTAGACAATGTCTATTTGGTAAATAGTGGTAGCGAAGCTATTGAGGGTGCTTTGAAACTTGCCAAGCGATATACCGGCAAACCAAATTTGATTTCCTGCGTCAACGCATATCATGGCAGTTCGCATGGTTCGCTTAGCGTGGGTGGAAATGAGATTTTCAAGCAAGCCTATCGTCCCTTACTTCCTGGAGTTAGCCATATTCATTACGGTGAGATTTCAGATCTTGAGCTTATTGACACCAATACTGCAGCTGTATTGATAGAAACCATACAAGGTGAAGCGGGAATACGTGTGGCCACCACAGAATATTTCCAAGCTTTGCGCAAGCGATGTGATGAAACAGGAACTTTGCTGATTTTGGATGAAGTTCAATGTGGCTTCGGTAGAACTGGTAAATTCTGGGCTTTTGAGCATTTTGGATTTGAGCCGGATATTCTGGTTTGTGCCAAAGGTATGGGGGGCGGTATGCCGATCGGCGCATTCATTGCCAATAAAGAGGTAATGGGTGTATTTAAAAACAACCCGATACTAGGTCACATTACTACTTTTGGTGGGCATCCTGTAAGTGCTGCAGCTTCTCTTGCGACCATACAAATCCTGCAAGAAGAGGAGCTTATTGATGGAGTGGAAGAAAAAGCTAAGTTGATCAAGAGACTTCTTGTACATCCTAAAATCAAAAACATCAGAAATAAAGGGTTGATGATGGCAGTTGAATTCGAATCTTTTGATATTCTAAAGCCTATCATTGATACAGCCATTGAACTGGGAGTGATTACAGATTGGTTTTTATTCTGTAACGACTCGATGCGGATCGCACCTCCACTTACTATTACTACCGCAGAAATTCATGAAGCATGTGAGGTGATTTTGAAGGCAATTGAGCAGGTAGAGCAACAGTAAAACCGCTCATTTTCTTTGCAAGATAGAAACTTCTTTCCCACTCCGTGAGTTAAGAAATACAAGCCATATTCTATGAAAAATCAAGATAAGAAAATCTATCCCATCCAGAAATCAGAAGATGAATACCGCAAAGAACTGGATGCTGATTCCTACCGTGTATTGAGAGAAAAAGGAACTGAAAGAGCATTTACCGGGGAATATTACCTAAATAAGGAAACTGGCATCTATGAATGCAAAGCCTGTGGAAATGAGATTTTTCACTCTTCAAAAAAGTATGACAGTGGATGCGGATGGCCGAGTTTCACAGCCCCTGTAAAACCAGATGCAATCGATATTCATATGGACTATACCCACGGCATGATTCGGGAAGAGATTTTATGTGCCAATTGCGGTTCGCATCTAGGACATCGATTTCCGGATGGACCATCTGACCAAGGTGGAATCAGATATTGCATTAACTCTGTGAGTTTGGGTTTTAATAATGGTCAAAAATGATCATCAGATTTAGTTATATTCGATAAGCAAAACTTTATCAAAAATGTCAAAACAGGAACTAATAAGCAAAACGGTCAACATACTAGAGCAACTACCTGAGGATAAAATAAAGGAAATAACTGAGTTTGCTGACTTTATCCTGAAAAGATTGGATGATAAAATGCTTCAAGACGGAATCAACCAATTGGTTGAGAAAGGGAAACCTTACGATTTTTTAGAAAAAGAAGAGGAAATCTACACAGTTGAGGATCTCAAAGAACGATACAAATGATTAAGGGAGATGTTATTCTTGTTCCCTTTCCATTTACAGATCTTACAGGATTAAAAAACAGGCCAGCTTTAGTTCTTTTGGCTACTGAATATGATATCACTGTTGCATTCATTTCTACCCAGATAAAAGGAGCTTCATCATTAGACCTCCTAATTCATCCGAACATAGAAAATGGATTGAAAAGAGAATCTTTAATTAGGGTTTCAAAAATTGTCACCTTAGACAAAAAAATAGTCTTAGGTAGATTAGGCAGAATTTCAGACAACGATATAAAATCTATTGACTCAAAATTAATTCAGGCTTTTTCGATTAAAACCTGAAGTTATTTATCAATAAATCCCTTCTGTGGATGCCTTCTTGTCATAGTTATTCCACAGCCTTTTAGCTTCACAATTTGTGATTTATATTCCCATCTAGATAGGTAGAAAAGCCTATTTCAATATTTTATTCTTAAACCTCTTCAATTTTCAAAATAACGAAAGCCAACTCATCATCAATATTTTCATACATCCAGATATTCCCATCTTTCACAAAGTGGGTCATTGAAAGTGATGTGAGTTTAGGTAATTGTGCTTCCGAAATTAGTTTGAAATCCTTATCAAAAATACTTAGGTATACATCAGATCCAGTAGAAATATAACTCCCAAATTCATTCTTATCAATTCCAAATTTCTTCTTTTCTGAAAATCTTAAGTATCTCTCATTTTTATCATCCCATAAGAAGTTTTTGTAAGAGATATCTTCATCAGACTTTTTTGAAACCTCACTGAATTCGTCTTTAAAGCCTTCAACTTCTTTTGGGGGTACATATGATCTTTTGCTTCCCAATAGCGGTGTGTCCCACTTAATACTGAACAAACTATCAGTTAAAATATCAAAAACCTGAACTTCATTAAATGCATTACTACTTAAAAGAATTTTCCCACCACCTATAGAATGTTGCATTTGCCCTCCATATCCACCTATATCTTTTCCATCTTGGTTTATTTGCACTCTGTACTGTTTATATTTTTCTGATTCGGGTAAATCAATTTTTCTGAATGATTGATTAGTCAAATCAAAATCGAATAAAAAATAGGTAAAGCTTTCCCAATTTAGAATAAGACAAATAAACCTATTTGGATTTTGTTTATCCTCAAAAATAGAGGTAACATAATTGTCAAAACCATCTAAATATTCCTTGGCGATTTCATCCAATTTCAAATCCTTTATCAAACCAGCACTTTGATCGAATTCCTTGAAAATTTTGTAATTAAAAAAAAATAGGTTTCCGTTTTGTAAAATTAAAAACCTGGGATTATCAGTGTTAATGCCATATGGACCTTCTTTCTCAAATTTGATCTTCCTGTCTAGGCTTAAATTATTCAGGTTTATTTTTTCAAGAAAAAAACCCTTTCGGTCAAAATTGAAAAAATAATCACCTCCATGAGAAAGTGAAGAATTCGATAAAAAATCCTGTAAATAGAGAAATTCATCTCCTGTATCCACCATCACAGTATCCAAAGAAACTCTGATTTGATCCGAAACTGTCTGTTTGTTTTCCTCCTTTGAGGCACAGGAACTAATTAGTATAAAAAAAGCAATCGCAATACCTAATCTCATAAAACCATAGTTAAAGGCCCTCTTAAAAATTACTTCCGAAGTGAAAGTTAATTGAAGAGTAGCTAGTTATGAACTTAATTATTATTATAAAAAGTTAAATTCAAAAGCTTAATTATAGAATCCCCTTCTCAGGATGCCTTGCCGTCACGGTTCTTCCGAATACTTTTAGCTCTTCGATTTGTGCATCCATATTCCCGTCTGGATAGATACAAGGGCCGATCCCAGCTACTTTTTTCTTATAGTCAAGATAGCCTACAATTATAGGGACATTTGCTCCAAGTGCTATCTGATAAAATCCTGATTTCCATTTTTTTACCTGACTTCTAGTTCCTTCCGGCGTTACCATGACTACTAGCTCATCACGCTCTTTCAGCATAGAAACCATAGATTCTGTGTAGGTCTGTTTCCTACCTCCCGGAATACGTTTTCTATCTATAGCGATAGCACCAAGTCCTCGAAGCAACCAGCCTAAAGGCCCTACCATGACTTCTTTTTTGATGGTAAATCGCACAGGAATATCCATCAAAAAAAAAGCAGCCCTGGCATAAAGAATATCCCAATTAGAAGTATGAGGAATAGCGATAAGTACAGCTTTCTTTAATCCCTCGGGCCAGCTATTATTCAAAGACCAGCCTGAAACCCAAAACACAATACGCGACAGAAACTTCATCATGCTTTAACAGATTTATTACTTTTCCGAGCTAATTCCAAAATCGAAGGATTGTTTTCAATATAATTCATCGTGTGATCATACCCCACACCAAATAATTCAGAAGCCTTTTTAATATCAAAAACGCCATATCTTCCCAATCCTGGAGGCTCGATAAAATAGTCACATTTAGATTTTCGGCTGTACACGTTATAATTCATCGCCATGATTACTGACCTCTCGATCAGCTTTTTCATATTGCTTATATTGGTTTCTTCTGGAAGTTGATTGCAATTCACACCAATCACAAAATCGCAAATCCCGTCCAGCGGCTCAACAGGTAAATTGTTAAGCACTCCTCCATCTACCAGGTATCTGTTTCCTATGACTACAGGGTCAAACATCCCAGGAATGCAGGAAGAAGCCATTATTGGCCGAATCAATTCCCCTTCTGAATAATAACGGACTTTGCCTTTTTTAATATCTGTGGCAGCTACAGTCAAAGGAATCTGCAAGTTTGAAAAATTATCGTGATCCAGGTAGAGCTTAAATAGACTACCTACAGAATCCATTTTCAGAAATCCCGTCAAAGAAATTGCAGGCCTCAAAAACTTGAAGTAATTCGTCTCTACAATGATTTTAAGGATTTCTTCAGGCGTATAACCTTGACAGAACATTGCTCCTACTATAGCGCCAGCTGACGTTCCTGAGATATTTGTAGGATAAATACCTGACTCCGTGAGCGCTTTCAAAACACCCAAATGAGCAATCCCTCGCACACCTCCACCCGAAAGTGCTATTCCTATTTTCAACTTAGATTTCATCCAGCCTGAATGTTTGATCCAACCGAACTCCTTTGTCAGTCATTTTCACGGTGCAACACTCATTCACTGGATCATGCTCTAGAAATAAAATATATTCCTCACGAGCTGCTTCCTCCAAGAACTTGGCTTTTTCATCCATCGTAAGAAGTGGACGAGTATCATAACCCATCACATAAGGCAAGGGAATATGTCCCACAGATGGTAGTAAATCGGCTACAAATACCACGGTTTTTCCTTTATACTGGATCTTGGGAAGCATTTGCTTATCTGTATGCCCGTCAACTGTAATGAAGTCAAAACCTTGAAGAAATGATTTCTTATCTAAATCCAAATATTCCAATTGACCCAGTTCCTGCATGGGAAGAATATTCTCTTCCAGAAAAGAAGCTTTCTCTCTTGGGTTAGGGACAGTTGCCCATTGCCAATGATCTTTGTTTGACCAATACTTAGCTCTTGGGAAAGTCATTTCATATTGTCCGTGTGAACCATACTTCACTCCGCCTCCACAGTGGTCAAAATGCAAATGCGTTAGAAAGTTATCAGTAATCTGATGAGTGCTAACCCCTAGGTTCTTCAAACTTTTCTCTAATGAAGCATCTCCGTGAAGATAGTAGTGGGAGAAAAACTTTGCATCCTGCTTATCTCCTATTCCATTGTCAATTAATACGATTCTATTCCCTTCTACTGCGAGCAGAGATCTCATTGCCCATATACAAAGGTTGTTTTCGTCTGCCTGATTTGTACGGGACCAAAGCGTTTTGGGCACAACTCCAAACATGGCTCCTCCGTCCAGTTTGAAAAACCCAGTATTGACAATGTGTAATTCCATGATTTGAAAGAAAAATCCCGGACTTTGTAAGAAATCCGGGCTTAAAATATTTTACTCAACTACTACACCCATCGAGCAAAACTTGTCGATGCGTTGTTCTATTCTTTTCTCCGGTTTGATTTTATCTAATTCTTTCAAGGCTTGTAGAATTGCTTCCTTAAGAGTAATAGCCATTTTTTTCATATTTCTATGCGCTCCTCCCAGTGGTTCTGGAATAATCCCATCTACCAATCCATTGCCTTTCATGTCAATGGCAGTCAACTTCAATGACTCTGCAGCCTGCTCTTTGTAATCCCAGCTTCTCCAAAGAATAGTAGAACAATTTTCCGGAGAGATAACTGAATACCAGGAATTCTCCAGCATCATCACACGATCACCTATCGCAATACCCAAAGCTCCTCCTGAAGCACCTTCACCAATGATGATGCAGATCACAGGCACTTTGAGCATAAACATATCGCGAATGTTTCGGGCAATTGCTTCACCTTGGCCTCTTTCCTCTGCTTCCAAACCTGGAAACGCACCTGGAGTATCAATCAATGTAACAATTGGCTTACCAAACTTCTCGGCCATTTTCATAAGGCGAAGAGCCTTTCTATAGCCTTCAGGATTTGCCATCCCAAAGTTTCTCAGTTGGCGTTGTTTGGTGTTTCTACCTTTCTGCTGCCCAACAAACATCACTGATCGTCCGTCCAAATCTCCTAAACCTCCTACCATCGCCTTGTCATCTGCTACATTTCTGTCTCCATGCAATTCGACAAAATCATTTGTCATCTCATAGATATAATCCAGCGCATAAGGTCTGTCGGCATGCCGAGAAAGCTGAACTCGCTGCCAGCGGGTCAGATTTTGAAAAGTTTCTTTTTTCAAAGCAAGAATTTTATCTTCAAGGGATTCAATATCTGAACTTAAATCGATATTTCTGCCGGTAGCCAACTCCTTCATTTCCTGAAGTTTTTGTTCTAAATCAGCTATAGGTTTTTCGAATTCTAATACCATTCTGGTGATTTTTGGGAAAAACAAAGATAAGCATATACCCTTGGTAATGAAAATATTTAATGAGGAGCCTAATGTATAAATATTGATGAACTCAGAAAACACCTAAAACAAAAGTCCTGAATTTCTTCGATCAGAAGACTCGCAAAAAAGGACCTATTCATTAAGTTCCAAACTTTTATTCAACGCTTATCATTCAGTCTACTTGAGAATTTACGGCTTCGCTAAGCTTACAGCAATATTTCCGCTCGCTTAAACCACAGATTTCACAAGGCCTAATAAAAACTGGTGAAAATTAAGCCTCCTCAAGCCCATTAGAAGCATTGTGACGCATAACTGGTTGAATAAGAACCGGCTTTAGTCGTACAAATTGAATTTGGAATCAGACTACTGAATCCCATTATTTTAATTCCCGCAATGGGATAAAAATTCCCCAATAAGCTCTGGATATCTGGTGAATTTTTCAGTAAAGAGCCTTATCCAATTCCTTAGGGGGTTTTTGGCTAGATGGCATTAGGATTGAATTTCGGCGCTAATATTATATCAAACATTCAAATCCATTAAACCACTAAAATCATGAGTTCAATATTATATCTAATAGCGGTAATTCTTTTAATAAGCTGGGTAGTCGGCGTCTTTATCTACAGTGTAACAGGCCTTATACATATACTTTTAGTTTTTGCTCTAGTAGCTATTATTTTCAAACTGATTGGTGGTAGATAGAGCTTTTAGTTTGCACTTCCTTGGTATATCATAATCCACAATTGGAGACACCTTAAAACCAGATATTTAGCTGAGTTAGGGTATTTTCCATCACCAATGATTACCGCTCTCGGTATTCCTACCTTTGCAAATATTTCAGGATTCGCATAAAAGGAAAAATCACTCGAAATTACTGATCCTGTCTTGATTTTGATCAAGCGAAGTATGAATCAATTTGCGGGCAAGCCCCTTACTCTGCAACCAATAATCAAGATCCTTTGCTTCAGAATTCTCAAGCAGTTGTTTTGCTTTCCAATATTCTTTCACAAGTAGCTTTTGATCAAAGCTTACTTTTTCGAGTATAGTTTTATAGTAATTCAGAAAAGAACTCTTATTCATCTTTACACTACTTTTCGTTACAAATCATTCACACAAACTTTCGCCTACAATAGGGATGTTCCCCTGAAACTTTATAAAGACCTACTTTTAAAGTAGGCTTAGATGGCATAAAACACATCTTTTCTAGGATACACTAGTGTGGGTATCACTCACTCTGGAAAGTTTAATCTAAAAGGTATTTAAAAAAAGTACAGGCAACCGGCTTAAAGGCTGCCCGCACTTAGTTAGTGAATTTGAATTGTCCTAATAGGTTTTTTCTTTGCTTCTTCCCGCTTTGGAATTACCAGCCGGAGAATACCATCTTGATACTTTGCCTCAATTTTGTCATTCTCCACTGTATTTGGCAAGTAAAAAGATCTTGTAAAGGCACGATAGCTGAACTCTTTGCGAGTATAGCCTACACTTTCGTGATTATGATCCTCCGAATTTTCGGATACTTCAGCTTGAATGGTTAAGGTGTTATTATCGAGCTCCACCTTAAAATCTTCTTTTTTCATACCGGGAACTGCCATTTCTACCCGGAAATCATTCCCTGTTTCTGATATGTTTACCCGGGGTAACGTGTAGCTATCAGTTGTTCGTCCTATGCCGGAAGTATCAAGCCAATCAAACAAACCTCTGCCCGGAAAATCTTCGAACAAGGTCATGGCCGGGCTCAAACTGCTTTTTTTCATTAATGTGTTCATTGCTTTACATTTTTAATAGTTAAACAAGTAAACGCCCTGTTTCAAACATCCTGATTTTATTCAAGACTTTCGAATCAGGCTACTAACAAAAGAATCGCGATTCTAAGAGGCATAAAACAAGTCAAATGCCAATTCGAATTCATGTGAATTTTGTCAGTTTATCACTGAAAAAATGTTAGTTTTAAGAATCACTCCTTAAAAGAATGTTCTTTTTTTATGCTGAGGAGTTTGTTCTGATTCTTCCGGTAAATGATAATTGCTTTTTTAATTATCATGTCAAATAAATATAGATGACTGTAATTAGGTTAGCGCCAGTCATAATTAATTGAGGCAATTTAAGCCGTTCGAAGGAACACCAACGGCGACCAAACAAAGTCTGAGATTTACGCTAGATAGTCAACTCTATATTTTTTTGCCAAGATGATATCAACTCCCACTTCAGCAAATATACTAGTCGTGAAAAATACTTCTGTCAAAGAGGGATTATGAGTAGATGACTCAGTCTAAAAATGCTTACAGATTAATGTTTTTATACTGCTATGGGTAAACTTACAATACCCCCTGGCCCCTTTCTTAATTTCCTTTATTCTCAAAGGCACTAGTTATTCCTCAATTTGCAAGTGTGTACTTACGGCAATTCTGTTCCAGGCATTAATCGTGACAATAGTCATAATGAGGTCAGCAAGCTGGACTTCAGTGAATAGCCTCGATGCTTTATCATAAGTCTCTTCAGTTAATCCTTGATGATAAATTTGGGTGATTTCCTCGACCATCTCCAAAACAGTTTGCTCTTCCTCAGAGAAATAACCTACAGCTTCTCTCCAGGCACTGATAAGAAATATCCTATTGGCAGTCTCGCCGTTTTTAAGAGCTTCTTTCGTATGCATTGCTATACAGTAAGCACAGTTGCTTATTTGGGATGCCCGGATTTAATCAGATCTTTTAATGATTTTGAAATCTCAGTTTTAGCCAAATAGCCTTCTAGTCCAAGCATAGCCTTATATGCCTGTGGTGCTATTTCATTGATGTTGATTCGTTTTTCCATTACTTTTAGGTTTAAATTTTGATAACCCAAAGTTGAGATTCAGAAACCCGTCAAAAATTAATCTGGTTTAAGAAATACTTTTTCTCCTGATTTCGCTTAGATATTCGGGAGTAAAATTCAGATAGGATGCAATCAGATATTGGGGAACCCGCTGTAAAAATTCAGGTTGGCTTTTACTGAAATGATGGTAAAGTTCTTCCCTAGAATAGTCATACAGAAACTTAATCCTCATTTGACTTGCTGCAAAGGCTTTTTGGTAAACACAGCGAAAGTATTTCTCCAGTTTTGGATGAGCCTCTAAGAGTTTATCATAGTCATCTCGGTAAATTACCATCACTTCGACATTTTCCACTGCCTGAATGTAAAAATTAGTTTTAGTCTCATTCAAATAAGAAAAAGTATCCGTCAGCCACCAGTTTTCAATAGCAAATTCTGTAGTCTGTTCCACACCCTTTTCGTTGACAAAAAATTTGCGCAGAATCCCCTTACACACAAAAAAATTGGATTTACATGCCTGTCCTTCCCTTAAGAGATTTTTTTTTGGAAACGAAAAGCACTTTAAAATAGGACGATATTTCCAGAAATTCTTCATCCGTAATCAAAATAAATTTATCTAAATGGGCTTTTAATAGGTCGTTCATAGCAGTTTATCAAATCGCTGTTTTTCCCTTTGATTAAAATCTCGGAACTGGAACCAAGCAGTTCTGGGGGAGCCATCATATAAAGATGCATGGCTCTTCTAAATTGATCTATAGTACTTCTGCTCATCTACATCACCTTACTAGCCAGATATTTCTGCACTTCGTACACATCGATGCTTTTATTGAAACGCTTACTGACGGAAGGTATATTCTCGCTGGAAATCCAGATCTTTAATTCGGCATCTAAATCAAAAGTCCCTGCTGTCTCCAGAGAAAATCTAGAAATGCTCTTATAAGGCATAGACTTGTACTCCACTTTGCTTCCCGTGAGTCCCTGCACATCGATCACAATGAGGCGTTTATTGGTAAACATAAATGTATCCCGGATCAATTTAAACCCCAATTCGATCTGCTCTCCCTCAGCAAGCAATCTTCCATACTTCTCTGTCAACTTCTCTACAGAGACCTCACTAGCATTTCCCAGTATTTTATTGATTAAGCCCATTTGAATAATATTTTTGATTAATTGATTATATAAGATTGCGTAGCAAATTGTCTCCCTTGCTGCGTTTATTTTTAACCTAAGTTGTGAACCCAGAGTGGTCACAGTTTTATCTCTATTTAACAGCTTCTTTTATTAGAATTCCCTTGTCCACACTTTCATTGATCAAATTCTCTGCGTAGTTCCAAATTGATGTCGAACCATTTTTAATAGCTTTTTTCTTGTCATATACTTTTTGATACGGTACGTTAAATTCAGACCAAGTCCCACCATTATTTGAAGTATTTTGTAGAAGTGGCTCAAATCTGTCCATGGATTTTGCAAACTTCGCTTCATCAGTGATACCATTTTCAAATTCTTTCCAAATTGCTATAAATTCCTCTGCTTGTTCTGAGGGTAAAAGCCCAAAAATTCGTTTGGCTGCAATAAGTTCTTCATCGGTATTTGAATGGTTTTTTGTAGCGTCGTAAATGAATGTGTCACCTGCATCAATTTCCACAATGTCGTGGATTAAAACCATTTTCAAGACTTTGAGAATATCTATGGGTTTGTCCGAATGTTCAGCCAAAACAATTGTCATCATCGCTAAATGCCAACTATGTTCCGCATCATTTTCGTGTCTCTCGCTGTTGAATAGTTTAGTTTTCCGTTGAATGTACTTGAGCTTGTCAATTTCTTTTATGAAAGCTATTTGTTTGATTAAAATGTCAGTCTGCATTCTTCTATAATTTTTTAAGAAATTGAATCCTTATACGACCATCAAAATAGCCTTTTTAATCAATCTCCACTAGGATTAACCCATTTGGTTTTAGATCAGGTAGCCTATTTCTTAGCCTCAAGGAATGGGAACATAAATTCGCCAATTTCTATTGGATTTTGAACATTTCGAAGTGTGTATTTGGCTTCTATGCTATGCTATGTTTTGCACAAAATCATTCCAATACTGAAGTGTGCTGCATGTGATAATCGATCCCGAGAAAACAAAGTTGGCAATCGGTTACTTCTACTCCAGAGAAAGAATTGTTTCCCTAGATCTTTCTCCTGTCTTTTTTCTAATTTGAGTGGAAAGACAAATCCCATTTCTATGGACCTTTTTCCGCAATCATCCTCCGAGATTCAAGAATTTTTGAAAACCGGCATTTCAGACTCCGAAGCCCGTCAAAGGATGGAAGAGTTTGGGCCCAATGCATTAACCGAGAAAAAGAAAAAACCTGCCTGGCTTCTCTTTCTTTATCAGTTTAAAGACTTTATGATCGGAGTATTGATGGCCGCAGCCATTATCTCCGGGATCGCCGGGGAATGGACAGATGCAATTATTATCCTGGTAATTGTGGTATTGAATGCTGTTTTGGGTTTCACTCAGGAATTCAGAGCCGAAAAAGCCATGGAGTCACTCAAAAAAATGAGTGAAATCCAGGCTCAGGTAAAAAGAAAAGGGGAAATAAAAAAAATCCCGTCTCATGAACTGGTTCCGGGAGACCTTGTTTATCTCGAAGCAGGCAGTATGATTCCTGCTGATATGCAGCTACTGGAGGAGGTAGCACTCACAGTAGATGAAGCTAGCCTCACGGGGGAATCGGTTCCTGTGGAAAAGACCTCCCTACCCCAGCAAATCGATTTGGATTTGGAGCTAGAAAAGTCCCATCATCTATTCAAGGGCACGTTGGCCACCCATGGACGGGCTACAGCTATCGTTCTCAAAACCGGAATGGAAACCCAGCTCGGAAAAATTGCCGATATGCTCCAGGGAGAAATTCCTAAAACTCCCCTTCAGCAAAAGATGGAGAAATTTGGAAAGACCATTTCCTACCTGATACTGCTAATTTGCGGGATTATTTTTGGTTTGGGTTTACTGCGGGGAGAGGAAGCGGTTCCCTTATTGTTGCTCTCTGTGAGTTTGGCTGTGGCAGCGATTCCCGAGGCACTTCCAGCTTTGATTACCATAGCCCTTTCCTTGGGTGCGGCTAGACTTGCCAAACAAGAGTCCCTCATCCGGAAGCTTCCTGCTGTGGAAAGTCTGGGTTCCATTACCTATATCTGTACAGACAAGACCGGTACGTTGACCAAAAACCAAATGACGGTCATTCAGACAGAATCTGACTCTGAAAATCAATTTTCTCCAGATCAGACCGATTTGGATGTGGCTATGGCGCTTAACCATGATGCCAAAAAAGACCAGGAGGGAGATTTTGTCGGAGAAGCCACAGAACTGGCGTTAGTTCATTGGATCTGGGAAAAATTAGGCGAATCCAGCTACCGAAAACTCGAGGAACAATTTCCTAGGATAGGTGAAATCCCATTCGATTCGGAAAGAAAGCGAATGAGTACATTTCATCAGTTTGGGGATGAGGTACTGATTCTTTGCAAAGGTGCTTTTGAAGCTGTAGACGATTGTTTGACTAAGGAAAACCATCTGGAAAAAATCCCCCAATTGGTGGAGGATTGGGCAAGCCAAGGTCAACGGGTTTTAGCTTTTGCAGGAAAAGTAATCCCTACCTTACCTCCCAAGAGTAGCTGGAACCAACTGGAGCAGGACTTGGACTTTTTAGGGATCTGCGGAATGATAGATCCCCCTAGAGAGGAAGCCATTCAGGCCATACAAGAATGTAGAAATGCCGGAATCACTCCGGTCATGATCACAGGTGACCACCCCGAAACTGCAAAAGCCATTGCCAGACAAGTGGGAATTCTAGAAAAAGAAAGAAAAGCCATCACCGGTACTGAACTAAAGGAATTGTCCGATGTGGAATTTGAAAATCAGGTCGAGTCCATCGCTGTCTATGCGCGTGTCTCTCCAGATCAAAAGCTCAAAATCGTACAGGCCCTACTGGGAAAAGGACACTATGTAGCCATGACTGGAGATGGGGTTAATGACGCTCCATCTTTGCGAAGCAGTACTATCGGAGTGGCAATGGGAATCACGGGAACCGACGTGAGCAAAGAAGCTGCTGCGATGATTTTGCTGGATGACAACTTTGCCACCATCGTCAAGGCCATCCGGGAAGGTCGTAGAATTTTTGACAATATCCGGAAGTTTGTCAAGTATATCATGACCTGCAATGGCGCCGAAATATGTATTATAGCCATTGCTCCATTTTTGGGTTTACCGGTTCCACTTTTGCCTATCCATATCCTCTGGATCAATTTGGTAACTGATGGTGTCCCGGCTTTGGCTCTGGCTGGAGAAAAAGCAGAAAAGGACATTATGAACCGTCCTCCCAGACCACCCCAACAAAACCTGTTTGCCGACGGGGTCGGTTTTCATATCATTTGGGTCGGAATTTTGATGGCTGCCGTAGCCTTGTTTACTCAATATTGGGCAATCAGAAACGACTGGCATTGGCAGACCATGGTATTTACTGTGCTGGCATTTTCCCAACTTGGACATGTGATGGGAATTCGAAGCGATAGATGGTTCTTATTCCAAATAGGGATATTCAGCAATCCCACTTTGGTGATTTCCATTCTGATTACGCTGCTATTGCAGTTGGCAGTGATCTATGTTCCTTTTCTCAATGAAATGTTCCACACTTCTCCTTTGACCTGGGCCGAACTAGGTTTTAGCATAGGAATGGGATTAGTGGTATTCCATGCGGTAGAGGCTGAAAAATGGGTGAAGAAAATGCTGAAATAGACCTTAGACAGAAGCGGATAACCGACACACATGAATCATTACTTAGTTTGGTGAAAATTGAGGTTATAAGTCATCTAGCATTGATCAAAGTGCATACGTGCAGTTAGTATTCTTAAATTAATTGAAGCACCTTTTAAAAAAACTGTAAAAAAATATTTTTTAAGCTTTCTCTTCTTCATATTCGCATTCTCTCAATCGAAGCAATAACAATATGGCAACTACAAAATCATCGAATTTGTGGACAGTGAAGATTAGGTGAAGAATGAAGATGACAAACCTTCAAAAATCCGTTTAATGAGTTGACTCCCCAGACATAGAACGGAAAAGGCTTACCGAAAAGCAACTTCGCGGAAAATTCACATCGGAATATGTGCAAAATCTGCAGAATGAAAAGAAAGTCTTGCTAGAATATGATGTATAAAAAAAACCTATATGCAAAGGCTTTCACGTACGTTTATCTGGAGAATAGTTTCTTTCAGAATGCTTGTTTATAAAAATTAAATATCATGAAAAGCTGTTGTTTTGGTTATATATTTTAGAGAAGTGATTTGTATGGATGTTTGTTGTTTAGTATTAGTGGTAATTTATTGTTCAATACAGGAATAACCTCTGTCACTTATGCTTTTCAATTCACTTGACTTTGCAGTCTTCCTACCAATAGTATTTCTTTTATATTGGTTTGTCTTTAGAAATAGCCTGAAGTCCCAAAATTTTTTAATTGTATTAGCTAGTTATTTTTTTTATGGCTGGTGGGATTGGAGGTTTTTGGCTCTGATAGCTTTCAGTACTTTAGTTGACTATATTGTAGGGATACAATTGAATGAAGTTGAAGATCACTTCAAACGCAAGAATCTTTTGGTTTTTAGTCTTCTAGTTAATATTGGTTTCCTTGGTTTTTTTAAATACTATAATTTCTTTCTAGATAATTTTATCACTGCTTTCACATTTATGGGTATGCCGATACAAGCAAATACCCTGAATATTATTTTGCCTGTTGGAATTAGCTTTTATACATTCCAAACTATGAGTTACTCTATAGATGTATATAGAAAAAAAATTAGGGCTACGAAGGATTTGGTAGCGTTTTCAGCTTTCGTTAGTTTTTTTCCTCAGCTTGTTGCTGGGCCGATAGAGAGAGCAACCAATTTACTTCCCCAGTTTTTTGAACGGAGAAAGTTTGATTATTTACAAGCTACCGATGGATTGCGACAGATTTTATGGGGATTATTTAAGAAAATTGTGATTGCAGATAATTGCGCAGAATTCGCAAATACAATATTCAATAACTCTTCTGATTATGAAGGAAGTACTTTATTGCTAGGAGCAGTATTTTTTGCTTTTCAGATTTATGGAGATTTTTCTGGCTATTCTGATATCGCAATTGGAACTTCAAGGTTATTTGGATTCAGTTTAATGCAGAATTTTGCATTTCCTTATTTCTCTAGGGATATGGCGGAATTTTGGCGCCGTTGGCATATTTCTCTTTCTACCTGGTTTAGAGATTATTTATACATCCCATTGGGCGGTAGTAAAGGAAGTAAAGGACAACAAATAAGAAACGTTTTCATCATATTCCTGATCAGTGGTTTTTGGCATGGTGCAAACTGGACTTTTATAGTTTGGGGTGCTCTGAATGCTATTTATTTTATTCCTTTATTGTTGAGAGGTAAAAACAGAAAACATCTCGAGACAGTAGCATTGGAGGAAAAATTTCCGAGTTTCAGGGAATTGTTTTCTATTCTAGGGACTTTTTCATTAACCGTATTTGCTTGGATATTTTTTAGGGCTGAGAATATGAGCCATGCATTAAGCTACATTGTTGGGATTTTTTCGAAAAAGTTATTTGAATTCCCTGATTTCTCAATATTCCCTGGAGCAATTACCTTATTGATATTACTAATTGGCTTTATTATGGTAGAATGGAAAGGTAGATTTGGTCAATATGGGATTTCTGGTGTACACTCAATCCCGAGTAAAGCATACAGGTGGTCCATTTATTCCTTGATTATCTTGATGATCAATATATTCGGGAATACTTCTGAAGAAATCGAATTTATTTATTTCCAATTTTAATAGTATGATGATAAAGCTGTTTCTCAAACAAGTTTCTGTTTTTCTTTTATTATTATTGGCGCTAAATTTTTTATTATTCTTTTTGATTAGAGGTTTTTATATAAAAGATTATGATGAAGTTGATTTAGGATATTCAGAATACTTACTTGCGGATTCTCATGGCACCCCTCTGGGTGATTTTACTGAAATCCATGATGTTCATAATTTCTCAGGTCAAAGCGATTCTTATCTTGATATGGAACGTAAGCTGAAATATCTTATACGAAATACCACTGTGAAAAAAATCTATATCAGTGTAGATGACCACACACTTTCACCAACAAGAGAAAATCAAAACAATTTGGATAGATCAGCATATTATACTGAAAAAGGAGATTTCCCAAGCTATCAAGAATTCATTCATGATAAGTACCTTCAATACTATTGCGTTTTTTTGAATGATAGGTACAGTTTGGTTATAAAGAATTTCATACAGTATGAATTGTTTAATTTTTCAAAGTGGGGTGGTGTTAGATCTAAAAGTTCTTGGGAGGATTTGTCCTTTGTAGAACAAGTAGAAATAAGTCAAGATCGAATAGATAATTACTTTGAATTTTCTTTTCCCTCAGTAAAAATGTCAAATTCCTTACGCAGGATTATATCTATTTGTAAGGCAGAAGATATTGAGTTAATAGGACTTAGGTTTCCATTGACCAAAACTTATGTTGATATTTTGGACAATGAAAGCTATGATGCAGATAGTGTATTGATAAACAATAATCTACCTATTGTTGATTTCGATAGTCTTTTCCTGGAACAGGATTACTTGTTTAGAGACATGGATCATTTAGATAGAGATGGCGGAGAAAAATTTGCAAAAATTTTGTTCGATAGTTTGGAAGATAAAGTTGTTCTTTGAAAATAGAGTCTTACCGACGTATGGGATGTTGAAGCTTAGTATCTGATTCTAAAGTGGTTTCAGTCCGCAGTAAGTATCTATTTCGGGGGTGTTAGCTTCAAAGCTATGGTTCATTAACCTTCTCTCTTTACTAGTCCCCATTTTTGCTAAATATGCGCTCGCTAAAATCAATCCTGAAGAATTTTAGTTTCAAATCCATCAATACTTACCCTATTTTTATTGTCCCAATAGTTTTCAATCCCCTCAGTTCCTTGCTTAGAAGACCATGCATTTAAGGTATTTCTCTCTTCCTTGAAATCCATGAATGGCACAGCAAAACCGCAGGAAGTTTGAACCAAGTCCACCTCCATCTCTATGATTTGGCGCGAACCGGTATTTTCAGGGAACAAATCTATGTACTCGTGAAACCTCATGTCTCGCTTATGATAGATTTGTGCCTGACCGTATAATCGTAGAATTAGTGGCTTGCCTTCAAATGCACAGAACATAACAGTCATTCTATTATTTCTAAGTAAATGTGCTGCAGTCTCATTTCCGCTTCCAGTCAAATTGAGCCAAATTATTTTATTAGTGTCAACAACCCGAAATGAGTCCGTACCCTTCGGGGAAATATTTACTCTACCTTCATCGGCAGCAGTACCTACAAAGAAGATTTTTTGGTTTTCTATAAATTCCTTCAATTCCTGCGTTATGGAATCCAGTTTTTTCCCCATTTGAGTTATAGTTTAATTGATCTTGCTGAATAGCTGTAAATTATCGTTTAAAATGGATATAATCAGAACTAATAGGTTCCATACCCAATTTCCGCATCAATAGGGCAATCTGTCCACGGTGATAGGTGGAATGATTAACCAGATGAATCAACACATCCAGGATCTTGCTTTCAAACCTGACTCCGGCAAAATTCTGATATGAAATTATTTCCTCTACATCCTTACTTTCTAACACCTTCTTGACTTCTTCATTGAGTCTCTCATTTCTTTCCGAAAAGGATGCAATTGGAAAATCGTCCCAAGGCTTTATTTGAGTTTTGTACTGATTGATCCGGTCTATCCAGACTTGTTGGGCATTTAAGATATGATTGGCAAGTCTGCAAAGCTCAGGGTCCAGCTGATAATCATACGACTTAAACTGCTTATCCAATTCCTTGTTTATCTGATAATTGTATTCGAAAAACTCCTTTAAAAATTCTTTCATAACTACATCTACTATATAATTTCATTCCAACCGTAACGGTCAGGAGCAAGCCCTGTTCTGATGTCCTGCAATTGTTTTTTCAAGGTAATAAAAAGACTGTTATTCTGAACCGAAGGGAAATAATCATGACCAATAATCCCAATCTTTTCTATGGGAGAAAATACTGCCGCAGTCCCTACTCCGAATGCTTCGATTTTCTTCCCCTCTTCAAAAGCAGCAATCAACTCCCGGTAACTGATTTTCCGCTCTTCTACAGGAATACCCAAGTCCCGTGCTATGGTCAAGATCGAATCCCGGGTAATCCCTTCCAGAATACTTCCTGACAAAGAAGGCGTGACCAGTGTTCCATCAATTACAAACATAAGATTCATCGTGCCGGATTCCTCCATGTATTCATGATGAATTCCATCTGTCCAGATCAATTGATCATACCCCTGTTGATTTGCTAGCTGGGTCGGAAGGATCGCCGCTGCATAATTCCCTCCGCATTTGGCATCTCCGGTTCCTCCTTCTACTGCCCGCACAAATCCAGTCTCTACTTTGACGCTGACATTTCCCTCGTAGTATTTGCCCATAGGCATACACACCACCATAAAGCGGTATTCTTTGGATCCTTTCACTCCCAGTCTGGGCTCAGAAGCAAATACAAAGGGACGGATATAGAGTGAAGTATCATTCAGGGATGGAATCCAGTCTTTTTCCAAATCAACCAACTGCCGGATTCCCTGCATAAACAGAGTTGCCGGAAGCTCAGGCATCCCCATACGAATTAGCGAGCGGTTGATTCGCTGATAGTGCTTATCCATTCTGAATATACTGATGTCTCCATTTGGCTGACGATAAGCTTTGAATCCTTCGAAAACCGTCTGTCCATAATGCAGACAGAGTGCCAAGGGACTTAGGGAAATCGTAGAAAAGGGCACAATTTCAGCATCGATCCATTCTGAATTGCTATAAATCGCCTGAAGCATATGGTCAGTGGGATTTTGGCCAAATACGATGTGGTCAAAATCAACTGCGCCAAGGCCTGAGTTTGGATTTTCTGTTACAGGTAATGAAGTAAAATCAATCATTGTTCTAGTGGTTTTGATGTAGAACAAATCTGAAAAAAGATTAGCAATGAATACAGATACAATTTTATTATTTTTGATAAGTACAGTTTAAATTTCAGACGTATGTCACAGCAATTTATCTATCAAGGCATAGCCCAGACCATAGAGCATAAAATCAAAAATCAAGTGTTTAAAATCGGAGACAAACTCCCTTCTGTCCGTGAAATCTGCAGAGAACAGGGGGTCAGCATGAATACTGCTTTGAATGCCTATTATCTATTGGAATCAAAAGGTCTGATAGCCTCCCGTCCCCAGAGTGGATATTATGTAACATATTCGCATCATAAATTCCCCGAAATACCCGAAATCAGCCAGCCTGTTCATGACGAAGGGGCGGACAAAACGGAGCAATTGATTGCCGATGTTTTTTCGGTTTTGGGAACGGAAACGAATGTGAACTTTTCGCTCGGAGTACCTACGCCAAAACTCCTTCCAATTGCAAAAATCAACAAGTCGCTTACCCGGGCAATCCGCGAAATGCCTCATAGCGGAATAATGTACGATAGCATCCAAGGGAATCAAAAATTAAGGAACCAGATAGCCAAAGGTTCTATCTCCTGGGAAGGCACCTTGACTGAAGACAATCTGATCACCACTCCCGGATGCATGGGAGCATTATCCTACAGCCTGATGTCTATTACGAAGAAAGGAGATGTACTACTGACAGAAAGCCCGGTATACTTTGGCGTTTTGCAGCTAGCCCAAAGTCTTGGCCTGCAAGTGGTGGAACTCCCTACCCATCCTGATACAGGAATTGATATTGACATACTAGAAGAAACACTGAAAAAGCAAAAGGCAGCAGCCTGCTTGCTGGTCAGCAACTTTAATAACCCCACAGGAAGTTGTATGCCTGATTCCCATAAAGAAGCAGTGGTTAGAATGCTGGAGCACCATCATGTCCCACTGATAGAAGATGATTTGTACGGGGACGTTTATTTTGGAAACAAGCGCCCAAAATCCTGTAAGAGCTATGATAAAAGCGGGAATGTACTCTGGTGCGGATCATTATCCAAAACGCTGGTACCGGGCTATAGAGTTGGCTGGATAGCCCCCGGAAGATTCAAGGAAAAAATAATCAGCACCAAACTCTACCAGTCCGTATCTTCTACCACCCTTGTTCAGGAAGCTGTCGGGAACTTTCTGGAAACAGGAAGATATGAAAACCATTTAAGGAAACTGAGACAGACGTTGCATGCCAATTCCATCCAATACCTAAAAGCCATAGGAAACTATTTCCCTGACGGCACCAAAGTGAGCAGACCCACGGGAGGTTTTTTGATCTGGATTCAACTGGATACCAAAGTAGATACGGCTATCCTGTTTCAGCAGGCTCTTAACTATAAAATCTCAATCGCACCGGGAAGAATGTTTACCCTACAAAATCAATACAGTAACTGTATCCGCCTGAGTTATGGGATGACTTGGGATGAGCGGATTGATCTTGCCTTAAAAACTCTGGGAGATCTTGCAAAACAAATGATTCTAAATAAATAGCATCATAGTCCTAAAGCTCCTCTTCATCTGCAAAGGAGAAGTACATATTTGAGAATTTCAGTCCGCCACTATAGATCAATGGATAAAAGTTATGTCTTCAAGATCATCCGCTTTCAATGGTTTGACCAAAAAGGAGGATACTTGGTTATAATTTTTTGATTTCATTTTATCTTCTGGGTCTACAGAAGAAGTTACTATATGCACTTGGAGATCTATATCTTTGGCTTCCAAGGATATCGCTTCTAAAAATCCCCATCCGTCCAACTCCGGCATATTCAGATCTAAAAAAATCAGATAAGAATTCATTGGGTTGCTTTTTAAATGGGACATAGCTTTAAGTCCATTTTCAAAAATCAATAATGGGGTATCAGGTAACTTCCTCCGGACTATTTTGGAATGTACGAAGTTAATCACCGGGTCATCATCAATAAGCAGAATTTGATCTACCATCTTTTACAGCCTCCGTCTTGTTAATTATTTCAAGAATTACATTGTCCAACTCTTCTGCTGAAGCAGAAATCAAGTCAAAAATTTCCCCTGTTGATTTGCCGCCACCCTCATGTTCCTTCATTAGATAAATTAAACTCAAAATTCTGGCAAGTGGTGCCCTGATCACATGGGATTGAAGCCAGGCAATTTCCCGAAGCTTCTCATTCTGTTTTTTGATTTTTTCCAGCTGTTCACGGGATGCCGTCACATCCAAAACCGATCCAACTGATCGTAAGGGTCTCCCCTTTTGGTCTCTGACTATAAAACATCGATCCACAAAATATGCGGTTGAACCATTTTCGGTAAGTACTTTATACTCTTTTGACCAAAAGGTTTCTTTCTTATTGTTCAAAGCTTCCTGAAATGAATTCCAAACATCTTCCACTTCTTGGAAAGTCATCCCACTGTACCAGGAATTTTCCTTTGAAAAAGGCTCATTGGCGTTGTAATTGATTAATTTACAATAACCGGGACTTCGGTTTATCATTTGGTTCTGGTGGTTTATTTCCCAGATCATTTCATTGCTGGCCTTNAAGGCTCATTGGCGTTGTAATTGATTAATTTACAATAACCGGGACTTCGGTTTATCATTTGGTTCTGGTGGTTTATTTCCCAGATCATTTCATTGCTGGCCTTTATAGCTAATTGAAAACGTTCATTGCTGAGAGCCAATTGCAATTCATATTCTTTTCTCTCAGTAATATCCTGAATTGTACCCTCAACCCTAATTGGATTCTGATTTTCATCTGTCAGCATTCGGATTTCCTGGTGAACCCACTTGATTTCGTTTGAGGCTGTGATTATTCGATTCTCAAAGCTTTGGACTTTACCAGGCTCAAGTTTATCGCTAGGATCACCTTCGATAAGATATCTATCATCGGGATGGAAAGTTTGAGTCACATTGTCCAAAGTAGGGACAAAATTGTCTGGGGTATATCCATAGATATGATATGTTTCTTCACTCCACTCTGAGAGATCAGTGGTAAAGTCTCTATACCAATAGCCAAGTTTTGCTATTTTTTGCGCAGTTTTTAGTTTTTTGTTGGAGGTGCAAAGTTCAATTTCTACCTTTTTTTGTTCAGTAATATCTTTGGCTACAGCAATGATGATCTTGGATTCTTGTATCACGGTCCCATTCCATACAAGCCATTTTATGTTGCCGTCCTTTGTCAAGAATCTAGCCTCAAACGGTTTAGGAGCTGCTCCACCAATCAATTCCTTAATTCTTGCCTGTGCCTTGGCCTTATCCTCTTCATGTAAAAAATGGAAAATTGATTTGCTAAATAATTCTGTCTTTTCATAATCTAAAAGCTTGGCAAACGCATTGTTTATTTTCTTAAGATATCCGTCAAAACCAAGTAACCCATGTGGGTCAGGTGAAATATTAAATAAACTACGATACTGTTCTTCGATGATCTTTTGCTTCACCACAGCTCCTATCTGCACACCTACATTGGTAAGCAATTTTATCTGAGCCAAAAGATCTTTTTTCTGACTGGAGCAAAGGCAGACAATACAGCCTAAGAATTCTTCATTATTCAAAATCGGAATTCCTATTGCTGTTTGGAGGTTGGCCAAATCGGCTAGTTTAGCCCTTAGAAAACTATCGTTATTTTTCAGATTTTCCAAAACACAGGTTTCCTGAATCTCCCATACCTGTCCGGGTAGTCCT
>NZ_JAXRUT010000070.1:0-1529 GCF_035156405.1 Algoriphagus aurantiacus
TCCTGCCACTTACAGAACAGGGAATAGTACGCTTCGTTGCTTGTCTTTTTCATCCTGCAACATTATACATTCAGGACTCAACTATCAATATGGTTTTGTCGGATGCATACTTTTAAATTACAACACAAAAGTCAGCAGTTTAAAATGAGTGGACGATAACAATTGTAAAGAAATGTCTAACGCCTGTTTCTTATACGACTTAACGAAACCGAAGTAATTCCTAAAAATGATGCAATGTAATGTTGGGGAACTCTCTGCAAAATCTTCGAATTATTTTTCAAAAGTTCCAAATATCTTTTTTCAGGATTGTCTTTGATACGTGAAAGAAATAGTTTTTGGTAAAATATTAATCGTTGAAAAGTATGTTCTTCTACTTGTTCTTTTATTTCTGTTGAACTTTCAATTATTGCCTAAAAATCCTTTTTAAAAATAGAATATAAAATACAAGGTTCTATACTTTCAATTGTAAATAAACTTGGCTGGTTTGTTCGGAAGCTTTCTATGGAAGAAACGCTTTCGCCTTCAAAGAAAAACTGAAAAGTAATGTCTTTCCCTTCATTGTTGGAACAAACTCTTAAACAACCTTTCTCAATATAAAATGCTTGTTTAGCAATTTCGCCTTCATTCAATAGAATTGTCTTTGCAGGAATTTCTTGTCGTTTGAAAAGGTGTTTAAAATTGTCCCATTCTGTATTTTCAATTTTGAAATTCTCCATTCTTGATAATTGTCTCTTGATGCAGGGTTGTCCTAGGGTTTTAGCTAACATTTTCCGCTTTGCGAAGGCGGGGATTTTTAGCACTAAACTGTCTTGTCCTGAAATAGCTTTACACAAATCTATTAAAAGATGAGAAAGAAAGTCATTAAAAAAGCGGGTAGACACTTCAGTGTTGAAGACCAGCATAAGATCATCCAGGAGATGATATCCAATGGCTGCACAAAGCAAGCCATTTGGAAGAAATACACTGGTCAAGACGAGAAGAAAGGTCAATTGTTCAGGTGGATGAAGAAGCTGGGTTATTCCAGTTATCGCCCTAGGAAAGAGGCTAACTTGAAAGAATCAAACTCACCTATACCTAGAAATAACAACTCCAAGCCAACACCCGATGAAACGGCACAGAACAATGATATCCTACAAATGCAGAGGCGTCTACTCATTACCTATTGACTTATTTAGTAGTTTATTGAATGATAGGACAAAATCTTTCAGCTGGATTTTAGTTTTGTTGTCGATAATTTGCCCTTCCCTGTTCACTTTCCCTTTTACACCCTGAATTAGTAATGTCGTATCATTCGTGAAATAAGTCTGAACAGTTTCCATTATCAATTTTAGCTCTATATGTCCCTTTTCCCCACTTGCTGAAGCCGTTATCAATCCGATTGCTTTATCCGAAAACACAGTTGTAGAAACACACCATTCAATTGTATGCATCCGACAAAACCATATTGATAGTTGAGTCCTGAATGTATAATGTTGCAGGATGAAAAAGACAAGCAACGAAGCGTACTATTCCCTGTTCTGTAAGTGGCA
>NZ_JAXRUT010000071.1:0-1441 GCF_035156405.1 Algoriphagus aurantiacus
ATTACTGGCATCCGGGTAAAAAACCAAGGGTAGAACAGCAATCTTAGAATAGTACAAAATGAAAAAAGCGGAACTACCGATTTGGTAAATCCCGCTTTTAATTAGATTTTGTTGTTACGACACAATAAAATCTTAATGCAACATACAAAACTATCCGGTCATCCGATAATCAGCCAGCTGCTTTCTTTTGTTCCCAGGGAGATAGTAGATAAAGCCTCGGAAACTTTTCAGTCGGACCGGTATTATAAGACAATGGACACCTGGAGACAGCTGGTCTTTATGCTTTATGGGGTAGTTTCCAGAGTACAGTCGCTGAACAGCCTCTGTAAGTGCCTGTTGTTTTTGGAGCAGAAACTCAGCTACCTGGGCATCTATAAACTTCCGGCGAGCAGTACCCTTTCGGATGCCAACCGCAAGCGTCCCAATGAGGTATATGGGTATATTTATTACTTATTGGTGGCCCATTATAGAGCAGAGATTTCGGACAGTTACCTCAGCCTGCCCATCAACGGGGAAGTTTCCCCTGACCGGGTAAAACTGTTTGACTCCAGCACCGTGACCCTGTGGACGGATGTGTTTAAAGGAGCGGGAAGGAATCCTATGAACGGGAAGAAAAAAGGAGGGCTGAAGGTGCATGCACTGCTTCCTCTGGACAACATGGTGCCCGAACTGGTCTGGCTTACGCCGGCCAGCAGCAACGATAAAGATTTCCTCGGACAGCTGAAGGTACAGAAAGGAGCCATTTATGTGTTCGACAAGGGCTATGTGAACTATGGGGTTTATAAAAAATGGACCGAGAGTGGCGCCTTTTTCGTGACCAGGCTAAACGAAAATGCCAGCTATGAAGTGATCAGTGAAATCCGGGCGGACATCCATGACTTCCTGTCCGGAGGCACCATTCTGGACCAGTTGGTGGAGCTAAAGACCGAAGAAGGGCACCTAAAAGCCAGATTGATCACCTATAAAGATCCATTGACAGGCAAAGTATTCCGCTTTCTGAGCAACCTGTTTGACTTTCATTCTCACACCATAGTGCTCCTGTATAAAAACCGCTGGGAGATCGAGCCATTCTTTAAAAAAATCAAGCAAAACTTCGAACTGGGTTATTTTTTCTCGGACAGCCGGGAGGGGATCAAAACGCAGGTATGGATGGTCTTGATTGCCAATTTGATTTTCAGCGTGATCCATAAGCGGATTAAAGAAGCAGAGCAGTTTACTACCTTAGTGTCCATGGCCAGAGCCAACCTGATATCCTATGTCTGCTTCCAGACCATAGTAAAAACGAACTGCCTGACAGAAGCAGAACGAAATCTGGAAATAGTACAATTGGATATTTTCGAAAGTGAGCAGGGGGGTGTTTTGAGAAAAAAAGAAAAATCACCCTAAATAGCCAGAAAACCCACTATTTTAGACTATCAAAAACTTACTCGGATGACAGTAA
>NZ_JAXRUT010000072.1:0-1411 GCF_035156405.1 Algoriphagus aurantiacus
TCCATTATAGAAATCGACTTTGGCAATTGTTCCGTCCGCATCTGTAGCGTTTGCAGTGATGCCAAGGTTATCTCCCTGGATGAACTGGGAGTTTGCACCTGGAGCAGTGATACTTACGCTTGGTGCGTCGTTTGGTATTGTGAAGTGTAGGGAGTTGAGATTGCCGAAGTATCCATTTTCGCCGTTACTGTCAAGAACGTAACGCAGCACATGCGTTCCGGCTGGGAGATTGACTCCTGTCTTCTTCACAGAGGCCCAAGAACCCCACCCACCCGTGTCTGGAACCGTAAGAGGACCGGTGACATCGATACCGTCGCATTCTATGTGGAAAGTTCCACCGGCGCCAGGAGCGGCTACTCGCGCATCAAGGTTGTAAGCTCCCGCCGTTGTAATATTGACTGTGTACTCAAGCCACTCGTTGAGATACATCCAACCCACGCTGTAACCGCCTTCGGTAGCAACTTCGATATCAACATCGTCAGCGCGGTAGGCTCCGCCAATATTGCCTGAATCNTCCAACCCACGCTGTAACCACCTTCGGTAGCAACTTCGATATCAACATCGTCAGCGCGGTAGGCTCCGCCAATATTGCCTGAATCGATATCGTGATAGCTTACACCATTTCCACCTACGTCATAATTTTCGGCTTCCACCGTTCCGGGGATTATCGCGGCTGTTCCGCCATAAGGAGAGCGGGATGTTTTTTCTCCGTCATTACTATTGACAACGGCAATATTAACAGCGGTTGAAACTGTAGTCGTTCCTTTGTTGTCAGTAGCCTTTGCAGTCAGGGAGAAGCTTCCAACAGGATAATTTGCCCATGCAAAGCTGTATGGGGAAGTAGTGTCTGTTCCTAGAAGCGTGTTTCCATTGTAGAAATCAACTTTGGCAATTGTTCCATCAGAGTCAGCTGCATCGGATGTAATGGTGATGTCGTCTCCTTGGGTGAACTGGGAGTTTGTACCTGGAGCGGTGATGCTTACGGTTGGAGCAACGTTTGTTTTTTCTCCGTCATTACTATTGACAACGGCAATATTAACAACGGCTGAAACAGTAGCCAATCCTTTATCGTCAGTAGCCTTTGCAGTAAGGGAGAGGTCTCCTACAGGAAGATTAGTCCAGGCAAAACTGTATGGGGAAGTAGTGTCTGTTCCTAAAAGTGTGTTTCCATTGTAGAAATCCACCTTGGCGATGGTTCCGTCCGCATCTGTAGCGTTAGCAGTGATGGTAAGGTTATCTCCCTGGATGAACTGGGAGTTTGTACCTGGAGCGGTGATATTTACACCCGGAGCTACATTTGCTTTTTCTCCGACATTGATATTGACAATCTCTGAAACAGTAGCTTTTCCTTTGTTGTCAGTTGCCTTTGCAGTCAGAGAGAAACTTCCAAGAGGTAGGTTTGCCCATGCAA
>NZ_JAXRUT010000073.1:0-1343 GCF_035156405.1 Algoriphagus aurantiacus
AAGGTTTCCTCCAATAAATCCACCCATTCTTCAGGGTCATTACCGGGAAAACCGGATACTTTGATGATTTTGGAATCTTTGCCTATCAGCGCAAAAGAGGGGTAGCTTCTGATTCCCAGCTGGTTCAAGAGTGGTTGAGTCGTATCTTCGGCTTGCAGGTTGATTCCCGAATCTGTATAGTATTCTTCCAGAAAATTGTCCAGCTTTCCTTCCTGCACATCGACTCCGATGGAAACCAACTGCAGCCGCTCTTCTCCCTCAAATCTTTCATGGAGCTTTTTCATGATCTTCTCGTAAAAAGTCTTGCTGGCTCCGCATCCCGGAGCCCAAAATTCCAGCAGCATCACCTGATCCGTAAAATCGGTA
Organism: Algoriphagus aurantiacus; assembly: GCF_035156405.1. NCBI lineage: Bacteria > Pseudomonadati > Bacteroidota > Cytophagia > Cytophagales > Cyclobacteriaceae > Algoriphagus > Algoriphagus aurantiacus. The sequence continues at coordinate 367 of NZ_JAXRUT010000073.1, forward strand.
AGGCTGATTGGGATTCCCTCTGCGGAAAGCAAGGGTGAAGAGGAAATGGTGGTTCCTGTGGATTTATTGGCCTGAATTTCCAGGATTCGGGCTTTGATCACCGGATCTGAGACTTCAGTGGCGATTATTCCCAACTTTTCATCAAAACCCTGAAGTCTGCGCTCTTTTCTCAGGAGATAATTCTCAAAGAGCACATCCCTTGGAAGTCCCGGTTCCCGGGAGGCAATCCAATCAAAAAAATCGATCCCTGCAGCACTGGCCGAAGCCTCTGAATAGTGATACCAAAACTCGATATAGCCGGAAGTAACCAAGGATTGTGGAACGGAATTGGATTTGAGTTTTCGATCCAGATCCAAAAACATATCGGCAATTCTGCCTGCTTTTTCTGGTTCTTTTAACCATTCCGGAAATCGGATCAATAAACGGCTCAGGGACTCTGCCTGTAAAGCATAATGATTGCTCAGCGCATCTGTCCGAATCAGGGCAAGCCGGTCGGCTGGAATATCCCCCTTGTATGCCTCTACCATTCTTTCCACCTGATCAGCAAATCCCCTATCGGCCATACTATGCTCCAACAGGTCAAGCTCTTCTTTCCCCATTATTATCACTTCCAGGTGGCGCCCCAATTGCTTTTTGGCGGCTTCCAACTCTCCATTTTGGTTATATTCAGCCAGAAATTTCTCGCGGTCCTTGACAATGATTTTCTGGGCGGTCGTGTATTTCGAACTGGCAGTCAAACCTGCCAATACATGCTGTAATTCAAACTGTCTGGCCTGCGGTCCTGAAAAGGAAACCCTATTCGTAAACCTATACCATCTCAACATCAGGGAGTCTCCGGGAAAAGCCAGAAAATGAGATGTAAGTTGGCTGTCTTCATCTCTGAGTAAGAAATAAAAGGGATCCATGAAGGAAGGACTGCTGGCGTTAAAGATTCTGCGAACTTCCCCTGCACCTCCCCGCTGAAGGGTAGGTCTGTC
>NZ_JAXRUT010000074.1:0-1307 GCF_035156405.1 Algoriphagus aurantiacus
AAGACCGTTGCAGGGAGAATGTATTTATAATCAACTGATTAACAGTATATTATATTAATTTTTCTGTGTTATTCTGACTGCTTCTTTGTATTTTAGGGTATGAAAAACGAGCAAAAACTTGGCTTTGCGGACTACATGGTTCAAAAGAGAAAAATCAAACAGGAATTTTTCAATCAGATCAATCAGCTAATTGATTGGCGTCCAGTTTCCAATATCATGAACAAACATTATCAAAAAGGCGAAAGCGCCACAGGCCGTCCATCTTATGAAGGGATCGTTCTGTTTAAGATGACCCTTTTACAGACTTGGTATGGCCTGAGCGACTATGAGGTCGAGGACCGCGTAAATGACAGCATTTCTTTCAGCCGTTTTGTCGGCATCAGCTTGGACAACCCTGTTCCAGACCATAGCGTAATCAGCCGTTTCAGGACAGAACTCACCAAAAAAGGTGTCTATGAAAAGGTGTTCAAGGCAATGAACAAACAACTGGAGAAGCACAAAATAATTGTAAAGACCGGTGCAATTGTGGATGCCAGCATCATAGATACCCCGCTGAAACCCAAAGGAAAAACCACCTATGAGATAGCCATTGACCGGGGTCCGGAAAGAACCCCGGAGGAACAGGAGTACGAACAGCGGGCACAGGTGCTTGTGAAAAAGCAAGATCCCGGTGTTGACAGCGAAGCCAGATGGATAAAGAAAGCAGGAAAAACGCGGTATGGCTACAAGAAACACCATGTGACCGATACGGAAGGCCTGGTGCTCGGGGTGCTTACCACTCCGGCAAATGTAAATGAGATAGCCAATCTGGAAGAGGTCTTGGCTACGGCAGATCTGCCGGAAAACATCCATGTCTATGCAGACAAAGGCTACCGGTCTGCCAAGAACGAAGAGCTTTTAAAGAGCAAAAACTTAAAGAGCAGAATCCTTCACAAAGCCAAAAAAGGACAAGCCCTGACAGAGCGCGAAAAACTCAGGAACAGGCTGATCGGCAAAACAAGATTTAAGGTAGAACGGACCTTTGGTGGTATAAACAGATGGTTTAATTCTACCTGTGCCAGATACAGGGGTGTTCTAAAAATGCATACCCAGAATTTGATGGAAGCCATCGCCTACAATCTTTACAGGTCTCCGGGGATAGTTGTGTCCAGACTGATAAAAACAACAAAGTAGACAGGTAAAAAGGCTCGAAAGGAGCCTCTTAAAAGGATATGATTGATTTTTTCCAATCTAAAAACAAAAAATGGAGTGAAAAAAGACGAAAAATCCCTGAAGTTTTTCAAGACAATTCTTTTGCAACGGTCTTA
>NZ_JAXRUT010000075.1:0-1231 GCF_035156405.1 Algoriphagus aurantiacus
ATCCACGCTTTGGCCGGAATGGGTCAGAGCGCAGACAGTCAGGGAAACGGAATTTTTATGAGTGAAACCACCTCGGATGTATTGGTTGAGTACAGCACCTTTTTGGAGAATGGTTACAATGCGATTTATTTTGACGGAAACAACATCACCGTCAAAAACAATCTCATCGATACCTTCTGCTTTGTCAAGGATGACGGAGGCGGGATCTATACCTTTACCGGACCTAGAAACACCACCTTTACCAACCGGAAAATCACCAACAACATCATCGTCAACGGAATCGGTGCGGTGGCAGGAACAAAGCCATACGGAGCAAATGATTTCCCCTATGTGGAGGGGATTTACCTTGACCTTTTTGCCAACGGGATTGACATTGATAACAACACCATTGGAAATGTGAAGAGCAAAGGGATTTTTGTCAACAATTGCAGAAACGTCTCCATCACCAACAACAAAATATTCAATACCGGATATTCTGTTTTCATCACCAGTGATTACACGGATAATCTGACCCGAAACATCACCATGAAGAACAATGAGTTTTTGAATAAAGACTCAAACCAGCTTCATATGTATGTCAGATCCAAAGTAAATACCTTAGGTCAAATGGGTGCTTTTGACAGCAATGTGTACTCCAGACCTGTCAATGAAAACAATGCCTTCAATCTCCAAACTCCGGGGAAAAATGGGCTGATTGACCTGCAAGCCTGGAAGGATAGTTATGGTCTCGATATTAACTCCACCAAAAGCCCCGTTCCTTATGACCCGAATAAAATGGATATTGATGAATTCATCCTGTTCGATTATAATTATTCAAACAGTGCCAAATCACTTCCTTTGTCCGGAACCTATGTGGATTTAAAGGGCAAGATCCTTTCCGGAAATGTTTCAGTCCCTGCCTATTCATCGGTAATGTTATTGAAAACTGAAGCGGGTGCCGTCATTGAAAATGTTGCCCCAACGGTAAGCATCACCACACCAACAGCAAATGCACAGTTTATTCAGGGAGACAATATCTCTATCACCGCTAACGCAGCTGACTCGGACGGAACCATCGCCAAAGTTGAATTCTACAACGGCGCCACCTTATTGGGAACTGACACCACTTCCCCGTACAGCTTTGCATGGGCAAACCTACCTCTTGGAAGTTTCTCTCTGACTGCAAAGGCAACTGACAACAAAGGAAAAGCTACTGTTTCAGAGATTGTCAATATCAATGTCGGAGAAAAAG
>NZ_JAXRUT010000076.1:0-1160 GCF_035156405.1 Algoriphagus aurantiacus
ACCTTCCATGCCCCTAATGCAAAGCAATAGGATTTGAGCGTTTTTAAGGTTGCCCTGTTATGATGGTTGAGTGCAAAATGTCTGAATAGGCTCATCAGGTTATAGGACACCATGATGAACCTGAACGATGCCTCGGTAGCCCAAAAATCCTGTAGACAAAAGCTTTCCAGTCCAAAATCTTCTTTGAGTTCCTTGATCCTGTTTTCGCAATCTGCCCTTGAATTATAAATGTTCCATATCTGGTCCAGTGGAAGGTCAAGATTGGTCACATAACAGCTGAAGCGATAGCCCGGTAAATCTTCGAAAAGCATTTTACCTCCCGATTTTGGCCGGATTTCTACCTGTTTCTTAACAATGATATACCTTCTGGCCTTCCCTTTCTCATGGGAGAATTTCATTTCATTGAGTTCGATGCCCCTGGCCAGCTCCACCCAGTCTCCAAGTCCCCAGATCTCACTCTTCACATTGGGATACATTTTGACAGCCATGATATAATTATGCTGCTCCTGTTCCAGGTAGCTGAGTAATTCCTCGTTGTAAAACCCACTGTCGGCCCTTACAAGACCTATCTTTTTACCTTTGAGTGCCTGGTCAAAAGTCTCCTGCATAAAGAGTTTGCAGCTGCTGCTGTCGGCGGTATTGCCGGGCCTCAACCAGGCGTTGGCCACCATTCTGGTCTGGCCGACAAAGGCCATCAGGGGATGGTGGGAATTCCTGCCCCGTTTATTGGGATTGTATCCTTTTGCGCTTCCTTCCTGTTCTCCGTAGCGGGTGATCACGGTGCTGTCAAAATCAACCGTGATGTTGTCAACACCGAGTTGGTCAAAAAACCAGTTTTGAAGAACCGGGAAAACCTCTGTGTTCCTCTGCTGGGAAAATTTACCAAAAAACCGACTGTAGGTGCTCTGGGACGGCATCTGTTCCAGACCGAATATCGACTGGAGAACTTGGTCATACCTCAACCAGTCACAGTGGACATAACGGCTGGCTCCTGTCCAGATGCTCAGCCAAAATGAAGTGACAATATCGGTGGGATCATACCCCCGGTTGGAACCGGGCTGGGGTAAATCAAGGCTACTCAGGTACTCCTTTATCTTTGTCTGATCAAGAAATCTTTTCATCAGACTCATCCCGCCAAATGGGGTCACTGGCTTGTCTGA
>NZ_JAXRUT010000077.1:0-948 GCF_035156405.1 Algoriphagus aurantiacus
AACCTGAGTTCGATTAATAAAATGTAGAATTATTGGGAGGTGAATATAGATAGAACCAGTGTACTTGAGTATATTTAAGTATCTGAAATTCAAACATATACAAGCAGATCACATGGTTCTATCTAACTCTAAAATTACTGAAATTTTCTATCTAGTTGACGAATTTTGCATTGAATTTGAGCAAACTATCAAAAAACATACCTTAGGTAATAAGCCTAAGAGGAAGCCTAAAATGAGCTGTAGTGAAGTGATTACAATCATGGTCTTGTTCCACTCCGGAGGGTTTAAGAACATGAAGCACTTTTACCTGTATTATGTGCAAAAGCACCAGACAGATTTGTTCCCCAGTACAGTTTCTTACAACAGGTTTGTAGAGCTTATGCAGGCAGCTACCTTACCTATGTCAGTCTTTATGAAAACCTGTTGTTTGGGCGAAGGGACTGGTATCTCCTTTATTGATTCCACCCCGATAAGGGTATGCAAAAACAAACGAATCAAGAGAAACAAAGTATTCGAAGGTTTGGCACAGGTAGGCAAGTCAACGATGGGTTATTTCTTTGGTTTTAAGCTACATATAGTCATCAATGACAAAGGGGAGTTACTCAACTTCGTCATTACACCAGGCAATACTGATGATCGGGAGCCATTGAAAAACAAGTCATTTATCAAAGCCTTAAAAGGAAAACTTTACGCAGACAAAGGCTACATTTCAAACCAATTAACACAAGTATTATTTCTGGACGGGCTTCATTTGATTACCAGCATCCGGAACAATATGAAGAATGTGCTGATGGAACTCAAGGATAAAATCCTGCTCAGAAAAAGATCGGTTATAGAAACTGTCAACGACGAACTCAAAAACATCTGCCAGGTCGAACATTCAAGACACAGGTCATTTGAGAATTTTATCACCAACCTTGTCGCAGGTTTAATTGCCTATTCCTTCTT
>NZ_JAXRUT010000078.1:0-939 GCF_035156405.1 Algoriphagus aurantiacus
CCCCAAGGGAAGGGAACTAATTAATTAATTTTCCGTATTGATGTCCAGCTTCAGCCTTCCCTCAAATTTAATGGCCAGCTGCTGGACTGTCAAGCTCCAGTTGTGCAAAGGTGAACTCCATTTTTTCTCGATCCGGCGCGTGGCCAGATATACGAGTTTCAACAGAGCCATGTCACTGGTAAACGCCCCTTTGGTCTTGGTCACCTTTCTCACCTGCCTGTGGTACCCTTCCACCGCGTTTGTGGTATAGATCATCTTCCGGATGCCCTTGGTGTAGGCAAAATAGGCACTGAGCCTTTCCCAGTTGCTGTTCCATGACCGGAGTACCACCGGGTATTTCTTCCCCCATTTCTCTTCCAGATCCAGCAGTGCCGATTCTGCCCCGTCCCTGGTGTCCGCACCATAGACCAGCTTGAGGTCACGGGCAAACTCCTTCTGGTCCTTGCTTGCCACATATTTCAGGCTGTTGCGGATCTGATGGACGATACACAGCTGGATTTCGGTTTTGGGAAAAACCGAATGGATGGCCTCCGGAAAGCCTGCAAGATTGTCCGTACAGGCAATCAGAATATCCCTGACCCCACGGTGCTGCAGATCACTGAGTACCTGTAACCAAAAGTTGGCTCCCTCGCTTTCAGACAGATACATCCCCAGGATTTCCTTTCTCCCGGATTTGTTGATCCCAAGCACATTGTAAAGTGCCTTGTGCCTCACCTTTCCTTCTTCCCGCACCTTGAAGTGCATGGCGTCCAGCCACACGATGCAGTAAACCTCCTCCAATGGACGGTTCTGCCATTCTTTTACCCGGGGGATCACACGGTCTGTGATCTCGCTGATCACGTGGGTGGAGACCTCCGTATCATACATTTCCCTGATATGCGAGGAGATGTCACGCAGGCTGCTGCCCATCCCGTAAAGGGCGATGATCTGGTCCGCCAG
>NZ_JAXRUT010000079.1:0-847 GCF_035156405.1 Algoriphagus aurantiacus
TACTAAAATTGATCCACCAATTCCTTCGAGCCGGACTGATGCAGGGAGGAGTTGAGACACAGCGAATAGCGGGAACTCCGCAAGGAGGTCCACTATCTCCGCTGTTGTCAAACATAGTCCTTGACGAGCTGGATAAAGAGCTGGAAGTGAGAGGTCTGAGCTTTGTACGGTATGCAGACGACTGTAACATCTTCGTGGGAAGTGAAAGATCAGCACACAGAGTGCTGAAATCAATGACCACCTTTATCGAAAAGAGGCTTAAGCTGAAAGTGAACCTGGAGAAGAGCGGAGTCCGCAAATGTGACCATGTCAAATTCTTGGGTCACACCATCATGGGAGATGGTAAAATCCGGATAGCGGACAAAAGCATCCTTAGGTTCAAGACAAAGATCAGGGAAGTGACCAAGCGCAACCGGGCGATCCCGCTCGGCAGGCTCGTCGGGGAACTGAACCTGATCATCCAAGGCTGGGCCACCTACTTCCGAAGATGCAACACATGGCTGAGTGCCCTGAGAGAAATGGACGGATGGATACGCAACCGGCTCAGGTGCTATGCACTGAAACTACACGGAAGGAACTATCCGACATACCGTTTCCTCAGATCCCTCGGACTAGCTGCAAATCAATCCTGGAACGCCGTAAGATTTTATGGTTGGTGGCCTATGGCCAACCTGCCTTACGTTCGAAATGGCATGGGGCTGGCATGGTTCGCAGGTTTAGGTCTGCGATCTTTAGTCGCTGTACAGAAAGGTTAATCAATAGAGGAAACCGCCGTGGTACGTTAAAGCGTATGCCCGGTGGTGTGGGGGGGACGGCGGTAAATCACCGCCTACCCATCCCGATTAAC